>JBATYS010000237.1:0-15678 GCA_049674205.1 Candidatus Aminicenantaceae bacterium | reverse complement strand
AGGATCGAAATGATCTTTGATCCCTCTCATGAGAGAGATCTCTTCCTCACTCAGGACATAGGACAGATAAGGTTTTTTAATGATCCCTATCCCATGCTCCCCAGAGATTTTGCCTTCCCTCATCCTGCAATCTCTGTAGAGCTCTTCCCGGACTTTGGCCAGCTTATCCTTCCATTCCTTCTCTGGGAGAGGAATGATTGTTCCGTTCTCATACCGGGCTTTCATGATGTGGGTATGGACGTTTCCGTCGGCCGCATGTCCAAAAGTGGGCAACCAGATCTGCAGATCTTTCGAAACCTCATGAACTCGTTTGACATGCTGGGCAATTTCTGCCCTGGGAACGACAATATCCAATATTTCCAGAGTGTGCACCTTTATGGCTTCATAGATCTTACTCCGGATTTCCAAAACCTGCTCTTGTTTTTTTGGATTATCTGCAACAAAAACATCCAGAGCCTCTTTTTCCATGCAGATCTCCGCTATGGTCTCCGACATCTTGTCTAGCTCGTCCTCGCTCGCGGCATCGATGATGATCAACAGAAAGGTCTCCCCCACAGAGACCGGCCACTGTTTTTTCAAAAACTTGGCCGTAATATCGATGACATCCCTGGGAACGAACTCTACAGCCAGAGGGAGAATCTTGTGCTGGATCAAATGAGGCACGGTTTCGATAGCTTTTTCCAGATTATCATAAGGAATGATGAGAGAACGTGTCACTTCAGGAATGGGCATCAACTGAATGATGGCCCTAGTGATGACCCCGAGAGTCCCTTCGGAACCTATAAAAAGATTCACCAGGTTGTAGCCTGTGCTCGTCTTCATCAACTTTCCCCCGGGTTGGATGATCTTACCCGAAGGCAGGACAACTTCTAACCCCCGGATGTAGTTCCGGATCACACCGTATTTAACAGCGCGGGCCCCACCGGCATTTGTGGCGATAACACCTCCCACCATGGCACTCTCTTCACCGGGATGAGGCGGAAAAAAAAGCCCGGTCTCTTCCACGGCTTCATAAAAATCCATCAGCCGCACACCCGCTTCCACCACTGCCATCTGGTTTTCGATGTCCACTTCCAAGATCCGGTTCATTTTTTCCAGTGACAGCAGAATACCACCGAAGGAGGGCACGCACCCACCACAAAGCCCCGTTGCTCCTCCACGTGGGGTCACAGGGATATTTTCTCTGTTGGCGAGTTTCAGGGCTTCTGCAATCTCTTCAGTGGAACCGGGTTTTATCACGACCTCAGGAAACTCGGAGATATCTGAAAGGGAAAATTCATCGTGGCTATAGTCTATCATTTCTTCCCTGTCGATTAGCATGTTTTCCCGCCCGACGATTCTTCCCAATTCTTCAAGGACTTCTTTGCTAACTTTATTGTACACAGTATATCTCCTATTTAATGGTCCGCTCGCGTTGCGGGCCTTACATGCAAAATGGGGACTGCTCCGATATTCCGATAGGAAATGAGGTGCCTGTACCCAATTTCATCCGCTCCATTCCCTCAATGGACCGTTCCGTGTAGGGTCTGTTCCCCGAACGGACCGTTTGGGAAACGATCCCTACATCGTTTAACGCTTATCGCTTCACATTTCACGTTTTGCATTTTACGTTTTGCAGCTCACATTTTGCCCATTGCGATTTAAGGCCCACATTTCATGTTTTAGGTTTTCGAATATTTTTTTAAAATCACAGCAGGAATGTTCGCCTTGCGGACCAATTCATTGAATGCAGGAAGATCAAATTCTAAAACAGCTTTGAGCTTTTCGATCTCCACGTCAGCTTTGCCAGACAATTCTTCAAATACAGAGTAAGACTGCTCCGTCGGCTCAGCATCTGCACTGGATACAACCCCGATCAGAGCAGCGATCTTGTTATCGAGCAGAATTGGATAATTGAGTGGATCCTGTCCACTTTTGGACTTGGACTGGATGAGCACATCCTCAACCTCTTTGAGTTTTCCCTTCAAACTCTCTCCGGCTTTTTCGATCTCACCTACATCAGGATCATCCTTGATCTTTATAAGAAGGTCATCGACCTGCTTCCTGACTGTGCGGAGATGATTGATGGATAAGTTGACTTCAGTCAACTTATCACGGATCTTGATCAGAAGATCAAATTGTGCCTGAAAATCTTTCTGTGAGGTTTCAAGGCGGGGATCTTTTTTCCACTCCCATGACTCGGTCAGAGATGTATCATCGACTGTTAATTTCACCTGATAGACTCCGGGCACAGCTAAGGGACCGTTGAGCCTCCCCGCCCAAAGAATAGCATCCGGTACGCTTTTGGCATCCTCATATCGCATATCCCAGACGAACCGGTTCATCCCGGCCTCTGCCGTCACATTTGCGACTCTTCGTCCTCTCGATCTCTCCCCTGGGGGGTCTACGCTCTCTTTATCCTCTTTTTTGCTCGTAAATTTTTTGATGAGTAGACCTTCAGAATCAAGAAATTCAAGTGATACACCACCAACTGGCTTCTCCTTGAGATAATAGAAAATCACAGAGCCACTGGGTGGGTTTTGGCCGACATGGGGCCTTGGAAAGTCACTCCCGCTCATGCGGAAGGAATCCCGCGGCTTGAACAGAAATACATCGGATTTGCTAATCTCTTCGGTTAGCTGATGGAGCGGTGTAAGGTCGTCCAGGATCCAGAAGGAGCGCCCATGAGTTCCTACGACCAGGTCGTCTTCCTTCACGATCATATCATGGATCGGAACAACAGGGAGATTGAGCCGGAGGGATTGCCAGCGGGCGCCGTCATCGAAGGACACAAAAACCCCAGTTTCCGTTCCTGCATAGAGAAGGCCTTTTCTCTTCGGGTCCTCTCTCACAACGCGGACAAACGTGTTCTCCGGTAAGCCATTCGTGATCTTTTTCCAGGTTTTTCCAAAATCTTCGGTCTTGAAGACGTAGGGCCCGAAGTCGTCCAATTCGTGCCTGTCAACAGCAAGATAGGCCGTCCCTGCATCAAATGTCGAGGCTTCGACCATGCTGATCAAGCTCCACTCCGGAATATCTTTGGGTGTGATGTTCGTCCAGTTTTCGCCCCCATCCCTTGTGATATGAACTAGGCCATCATCCGTCCCAACCCACAAGATGTTCGGATCGTGGAAAGACTCGGCCACTGAAAAAATCGTGCAGTAATACTCCACACTGGTGTCATCATGGGTGATCGGCCCACCCGATTTTTGCTGTTTTGACTTGTCGTTTGTGGAGAGATCCGGGCTGATGACCTCCCAGCTCTGTCCTTCATTGGTCGTCTTAAACAGGACCTGCGCCGCATGATAGAGGACGTCAGAGTCGAATCTCGAGACAACGATAGGGGCCGTCCACTGGAAACGGTACTTCAGGTCCTTCGCGCCCCACCCCATCGGATTCTCGGGCCAGGCAGTGATCACCCTCTCTTGCCTGGTTTTATGATCCCAGCGTGTGATGAGGCCTCCATAACTCCCGGCATATACGATATCGGGGTTGTCATGACGCGGAGCGATATGACCACTCTCCCCTCCTCCCACAGAATGCCAATCCGACTCGTCAATACCACCTTCAGTGGTACGACTGGCGATCCGGACAGTGCTGTTATCCTGTTGTGCACCATAGATCCTGTATGGAAAGGAGTTATCAGTCGTCACATGGTAGAACTGAGCCGTGGGTTGATTGTCCTGAGCGGTCCAGGACACACCGCCATTGTAGCTGACATTTGCGCCGCCATCATTCCCGTTGATCATCCGCTCGGGATTCCCGGGATCGATCCAAAGGTCATGGTTGTCTCCATGCGGAACACGGATAGAAGTGTATGTTTTTCCGGCATCCACCGAACGGTAGAGGCCAGTGTTGAGCACATAAACCGTATTGGCGTTTTTGGGATCGGCATATATCCGGCTGTAGTACCACGCGCGCTGGCGCAGACGGCGATCTTCATTCTTCTTCACCCAAGTCTCACCACCATCATCCGACTGGAAGACACCTCCATCCCCAGCTTCGACAATAGCCCAAACCAAGTCTCTTTGTGCACCCGATACAGCCACACCGATCTTACCGAGGATACCTTTCGGGAGTCCTTTGTTGAGGGAGATCTCTGTCCATGTGTCCCCGCCATCAACGGATTTGAAGAGCCCACTTCCCTCACCGCCGCTTGTCATGCTGTGAGACGTCCGTGACGCCTCCCAAATGGCGGCATACAAAACCCTCGGATTAAACGGGTCCAAGATGAGGTCGATGGCTCCGGCCTTATCACTGCGGAAGAGGATCTTCTCCCATGTTTTCCCTCCGTCCTTTGACCGGAACACGCCCCGTTCATCGTTTGGACCATAGATATGGCCCAACGCCGCCACATAGACCAGATCCGGGTCACGTGGATGTACCCTGATCCTCGATATCTGACTCGTATCGGACAAACCGATGTGCACCCAGGTCTTTCCGGCATCTGTGGATTTATACATGCCATCTCCATGAGAGACATTTCCCCTGATCGGAGCCTCTCCCATTCCCACATAGACCACATTGTGATCCCATTCAGAAACTGCAATAGCTCCCACAGAGCCTGTATTGAAAAAACCATCAGAGACGGGTTTCCAGTCTAACCCTCCATCCTCGGATTTCCATACTCCACCACCTGTTGCACCCAGGTAATAAGCATGGGGAAGACTGGGGATGCCAGTGACCGCTGTCACTCTCCCTCCACGGTAAGGCCCGATACAGCGCCACTTCATAGCCTTGTAGAGAGCCTCATCATATGTTGACTGTTTTCCCGAAGACTTTTCGACACTCCAGCTCATGCTAGTGAACAATCCAAAGAGAAAAACAAAAATCAGACAGAGAAGCATTTTGCTTTCGGCCAATCTCACCATTTTGGTCGATCTCATCTCAAACCTCCTCCCTAATCACCTTTAACATTTCACGTTTAGCATTTTACGTTTGGCTTTTTACTTTAACTTATGCCAATGAAACTTACTTTGTTTCATGTCTTTCGTTTTACGTCTTTGACTGTGATCCTCCGGCCTCTGGCGTTTTTACAGGTCTCCCTCTGCGCCTTCCTCTGAAAGCCATCACAATAAATGGTGGAGCAACGATAGTTGTCAGCAGAGACATTCCCAGGACGACCGTATACATATCCTGTGAGATCGTAGCAAGCTTGATGCCAACAAGACCCACAATAATCCCCACCTCGCCCCTTGGAATCATACACACGCCTGTTTGTAAACGCGTCTTCCTGTCCTCATTCAAACAGCCAAGATACGCTCCTGCCATTTTGCTCACCACAGCAATGAGGGTGATAAAGAGCGTTAAAAAGAGCAAGTTTGGGGAGAGAAAGGCTCTAGGGTCCAGATGGGCGCCCATCATCACGAAAAAGAAGGGCAACAGAAACTCATTCACATATTTGACCTTATTCTCCAGGTCGTACACGCCGGCGAGTTCATCGATCATGATACCGGCCATAAAAGCTCCGATGATGGCTGCAAGCCCGATCACATCTGCCAGCTCGGCCAGCCCCAAGCAAAGGATCACAGATACGACAAAAGGCGCCTCAGGGATATTCAGCCGCTCCACCGACTTCCGGGTCCGGCGTGCAAGCCGCGGCCCCCAGATGGTCAGGAATCCTACAAAAATCAGAGACTCGATGACCAGAAGAACAAATTCCACAACATCAAACTGTTTCTGAGCCAGGCCCTTCACTAAGGCCAATACAGTGAGTGCCAGAATATCATCTAGAACAGCAGCTCCCAGTATGATGGAGGCAACCTTATGTTTGATCAGACCCAATTCCTGAAGGACTTTAACAGATATCCCAACGCTGGTCGCCAGAATGGCGGTTGCGATAAACAGGCTTTCCACTATCTCATATCCGAGGAAGAGCATCGCTCCAAGCCCCATCACCAGTGGGAATATCACACCAAGAATGCCCACGAGGATCGCAGTGCGGCCTACAGCGAAAAGATCTTTGACGCGGATCTCCAATCCCACATAGAACATGAGGAAGACCACACCGATCTCGGAAAAGGACATCAAAACGTGGTTGGACGTACTGATGACTCCCAGCACATACGGCCCCAGGAGCACTCCTGCAATGATCTCACCGACAATGCCTGGCATTTTGAGCCGGACACTCAGCTCCCCGAGAATTTTGGCAGAGGTAAAAATTATGAAAAAATAGAAAAGTAGATTGCCGTTTTCCACCTTAGTCTACTCTCTTCTCCATTCTTCTCTGATTTGTAAAAGCTTTATAAAACAATAGTCCTCCCCCTGTCAAATGCAGGAAAATGGGGACTGTCACCTTTTTCCAGGGGTAATCAAAAAAGGGGACTGTCACCTTTTTTATCCAAATGGTCAGTTTGGGAAACATCCCTACTCACCAACACGAAGCTGCAAAGGCAAAAAAACCATGATCTGTGGCTTTCCCTTGTATGTTTCCAGAAAACCTCTTACAGATATACCCCTTCCTTCCACGTCCCTGATCTGTGGAAATAAAGAGATTTGTGCGCGCGGAATGATTGCTGAGAAATCTCCCGAAGAATTTAAATACACAAAATTCCCCCGTGTTCTGACATCCACGCACAAATATTTCACAGACAAGAGCTTTCCGACATGGTCGAGTGTGTCTTTTGCCGTAATGGTTAAAGGAGGCTCTTTCTTCCAGAAGCCTTTTTCGAGATCCCTGGCCTGTCTTTCGGCTGAAATAAAACGTTTTTTGTACTCCCTTTTGAAGGGAAACTTGGTAAAGGCAGAGGCATATCCCTCTTTCAGGATGAATTCATTAAAGAGCCCCACCTCTTCCGTCCACACATAAACCAATAGCCTACCATATTTATCCACACGCTCCCAATCATATTCAATTTTTACGCGTTTATGGTAAAGGTGAAAAAAAGCGAATCTCTTCGCCGTGTAAGCAAGGAATCTCACCTCATCCCTCTCATCCTCTATCTCGGGGGAATCGATGCCGATGAGCCTTGCTTTCTGCACTCGTCCATTTTCAAATTTAACTTTGATCGTATCCCCATCATACACAACAATCACTTGTCCGGTATCCCCGGGGGGAGATCGGTCAAACCAAGTATTGGTGATTGCTGATCGACTGCCAAAAAAGATAAAAAACAGGATAGACAGAAAAACAGAAAGTCCTGTTGTGATCCGTTTTCTACGTTTCATATGGATGAAGCTATCAATATCGGTCCGTTCGGGGAACGGACCCTACATGATAAATGGGAACTGGCTCCGATATTCCGATAAGGAATGAGGTGCCTGTACCCATTTTCGTCCGGTCAGCCCGGGGGGCTAATCCTACATCGTTTTACGACACTATTTTTTATTTTTTCCGGCCGTTGATGAGGGATTTGACAGCATCCTGGATGTGCCGGGCGCTTATTCCGTACTTATCCAGGAGTTCATCGGGTTGTCCCGACCTTGGAAGATCCTTGACAGCCAGGTGAACCATCTCGGTGTGTTCCTCAAGGGCTGAGGATACGGCATCGCCTAATCCTCCCTCCTCAAAGTGGTCCTCAACGACGACAACATATCCGCCCGTCTTTTTAACGGCCCGCGAGATACTTTCCCCATCTATAGGAGATACCGAATAGGCATCGATCACGCAAACACAAATTCCATCCTTCTTAAGCGCCTCATAAGCCTTAAGCGCCTCATGAAGAGTAACTCCCGCTCCGATAACCGTCACGACATCCTTGCTGTTCTTTTTCAAGACCTTGGATCCCCCGATGGGAAATTTTTCATTCCTGTCGTAGATCAACGGCGTTCCAGGTCTCGACGTTCTGAGATAGGACATTCCTTTGTGTTTGGCCAATTCGTAGACACAGGCTTCCGCAGAATAGGCATCCGAAGGATAGAGCACCACACACCCTGGGATCGGGCGAAAAATAGCGATGTCCTCAAGGCCCATCTGTGAAGGACCATCCGCACCGATACTCACGCCCACATGAGAGCCCACTACTTTGAGGTTGGCAAAAGAATAAGCCGCCATTCGGATCTGGTCGTGGGCCCTGCTCAAGAAAGCTGCAAACGTAGCAAGAAAAGGGATGTATCCCTTGGCTCCCAACCCAATACCCACACCCACCATGTTTTGCTCAGCTATGTATACTTGGAATGACCTCTTGGGGAAAGCTTTGAAAAAATCATCGGCATAAGTGGAATTTTGTACATCCCCATCTATACAAACAACCGCATCGTTGATCTTGCCCAGGTTCTTGAGAGCATTGCCGTATGCACGTCTTGTGGCCGTAGCTTTCTCATAGAGGTTCCGTTTGAAGTTGGTTTTTTTGGACAGTTGAGGGCCTTGGACTTTTTTGGGCTTTTTGACGAACTTCTTCGCATCGATCTCTGGCATAGGGCCTATCTCCTCTAGCGCCCGCATCAATTCATCTTCTTTGAGCGGTTTCCCATGCCAACCATCCTTATCTTCCAGAAAAGAAACGCCTTTCCCTTTAAGAGTCTTTGCTAGGATGACAGCCGGCTTCTTCGATTGTCTTGCCTTCTCAAAAGCACGGAGGATCTCTCCGATTCTATGCCCATTGATCTTATACACATCCCAGCCAAAGGCTTTGAACCGTTTTTCATATGCATTGATGTCATGACCGAACATCGTGGCCTCTGACTGACCCAACCTGTTGATGTCAACGATAGCGCAAAGGTTATCGAGACCCAGATCCGAAGCCAGATTGGCAGCTTCCCAAACTGATCCCTCGGCACACTCTCCATCCCCCATTATCACGTAAACTCTACGCCGTGATTTTCCAAGTTTCATGGCGATCGCAAGGCCAACACCGACTGAAAGGCCTTGACCGAGAGAACCTGTAGCTGCTTTCACCCACTTCATTCGAGGAGTGGGATGCCCTTCAAGAACGCTCGTGATCTTTCTCAGGTTCATCAGGCTTTTTATGGGAAAAATCCCTGCCTCAGCATAGGCAGCCCATAGAATTGGTGCTGCATGCCCCTTGGACAGCACCAGTTCATCATTGGCCCAATCAAAAGGGTCAGCGATGTTGTATGTCATCTCATCGAAAAAGAGACAAGACATGATATCTGCTATGGATAAACAGGAGGTCGGATGCCCCGAGCCTGCTCTGCTGGTCGTTTTCAGTGAATGAATGCGTAATCTTTTTGCTATTTTCTCTAAAGCGTCTCTTTTTTCCATGCGGGCTTTCCCTCCTTACTATACACGATTATTTCAATCATGAATTATTCATAAAATCTGCCGATACTTTCCTCTAATAAAAACTTCTAATTCTTATTATCGGCATCTTTTACCCTTCGGGCGAGCTGATCTCACTACAAAGCCTTCGTCGTAGCCCACTTGCGGTAGTTCACTACAGCTTCGTGGGCCACTTCCTCGCCTTTGCAGCGACCTCAACTCGTGAATAATCCATCTCTTATCTGAATTATTCATAAAATCTGTGTTAATGATTATGGGAAACATAATGCAGAAAAGCTCTGAAATTTGTTCCGATATCCTTCAACTGCTCTATCTCGATAGATATTCAAATTTAAAGAGAGCCTATTATAATAACTTCTTTTCACCATCTCAACATTATTATGAATTATTCATAAAATCTGCCGATAAATTTTCATTCTTTTAAAGAATATCGCATTTTGTCGCTTTATGTCGTATAATGTTGTGTTTTGTCCAGAGTTGAGTAAAAAGTAAGAAGAATTGAGTTCACCTGAACTTAAAAATGCTTGAGAAAGACATTTTAGAATCCTGGAAAGAAATCGCCAGATATCTGCACCGGGATGTTCGCACATGTCAGCGCTGGGAACGAGAACTGGGACTTCCTGTCCAAAGGCTCGATGATTCTCCCAAGGCTCGCGTCTTCGCCTACAAAGAGGATATCGACTGCTGGCTAAAAGAAAAACAAAACACAAAAGAAACAATCCTCACAAAAATCCTTCCGAAGAGAAGAAAAACGGTATTCCTGTTTGGAGCGGCTTCGATCGTTGTGGTATGTGTTGTATTATTTCTCGGTTATTATTTTTTACGAGATCGCATCCCCACACACTTTAAGATCCAGGATTCGAAATTCATTGTCCTCAATAAAAACAACAGAGTCATCTGGGAATACGACACTGGCCTCAAAGATTTAGAAACAACGGCCATTTACAAAGACCACTTTCAGTTCAAAAAAAAGTCACCTGAGCGCCCATGGTACTATCAACCATATCTCATGATCCAGGATATCGATGGAACGGAATCGATAGAAGTCCTCTTCACAATCCAAACCACCACAGAAAAAAACGAGGGCCAACTCATCTGCTTTTCGGATAAAGGAGAAATTCTCTGGGATTATCACGCGGGCCGCAGAATGACATATGGATCGAAGGAATATTCCGCGGACTACAAAATATCCGCTATCGGGGTCGAAGATTTTGAAGGAGACGGATCGAAAGAGATACTCGTTATAGGAAGGCATATCCCCTATTTTCCTACGCAGATCACTCTTCTCGACAGCCAAGGAAATAAATTGGGAGAGTACTGGCATTCCGGAGGGATCGCGGATTTTGCCTTTATTGACCTTGACAAAGACGGCATTAAAGAAATTTTGCTTTCCGGGCTTAATAACGAATGGCGGTCTCCCTGTTGTGCTGTCCTAGATTTTAAACAATTTAAGGGGGCGTCTCCCCAAATCAAGGATTATTACACTTGCAAAGATGTAGAATCAGGATTCGAGAAGTATTATCTCCTTTTTCCCCGCAATTCTCTTGATCTAGCGATAAACCTGAACAATGCGATCTGTGAGATCGATCATTTTGAAAACGATATCGTGACATTCCGATCTAGATTTGCTCCTATCAACTATGAATTGGATCAAAGCATGACCTTGGTAGAGATCGACTTGACTCACAGTTTTATGAATGACTACGAGGACTTCAAAAAAGAGGGAAAGATCCATCTGAGCATGGATCAGATCCGGCAAGAAATCCTCAGCCAGGGAATCCAATATTTCGATGGTGAAGGCTGGATAAAGAATGCGACCCCAACAAAGTTCTGGAAGAGAAAAGTCTCCTCTTCTCCGAACGAAGACACGCCTTAGGGTTGGGACTGGAGTGATTTTTCATACCAGATGCTTGTGAATTTTTCTTTAAATCCCAAAGAGTCGTAAAGAGCAAAAGCCGGACGATTCTCCTCATCTACGGTTAATTCCACAGTTCTATACTCTTTGTCTCTCATGTCCTCAAGGCCGATCCTCAAAAGCTTTTTGCCCAGACCTCTCCCCTGAAACTCAGGAGCAATGCCGAACATGTGGATGCGTCCCTTTTTCAGCGCGGGATCGCTCCCCACACTTGGATGCGCCCAGAGATAACCGATCACTTCTGTTTCATCTTTGAGTAGCAAGACATCACTCACTCGACATTGAATAAGATCCAGGTAGTATTTGATGTCTATAGCGGAATTTGGAGAAAATCCCCAACTCCCTGTAAAGATCCGATTCTGGAGATCTGCAAGAAGCCGCTCATCGTCTTCATTAAAATGCGCCACTTGGCCTATTTCAGGCTCTTCACTGAGCATATGGGCAGGCTCGAGATCTCTCTCCAATTCAACGTGCACTCGCACGGGTGAAAAACCGGATTCCGTAAAAAAGACTCTGCCTTCTCTGAAATTTTCATGAAGACAGACATGGATCTTGTCTCCACCGATATCCTGACATCGGTGGTTTCCTCTCTCCCACAAGGCCGAAGCCACTTTTTGATAGGGAAAATTATGGTGGACATGACAGTTTAAGACAATTCTTTTGATCTTATGCTCAGAAATAATTAGCAGAAGCCCTACGACAGTATCACCCATTTCAGCAACAAAAAGATCCCGTTTGGGATTGAAGTTAGGCTTAAGGAGGATCTTCTCTAAAAACCGGTGTCCCTTATTTTTTGATCGAAAAATTCCGCCGACCGTCTCTCTATAAAAATCCTCAAGTTTTGTGAACAAATCATCGGAGTAATTTCTGACTGCATATTCCATAGTTCTTAGTATTCAATACGATGTAGGGTCAGCACCCCGTGCGGACCGTTTGGGAAACCGTCCCTACCTGAATGAGCAATAATGTGTATCGACATTTTTTATGCATAATTCAGGAGAATAAAGAATTGTAACAGAGCAGACAATATTATACAATTTCCGAAGCACAACACATCAAAGGTCCAACATGGAAAATAAAAAGGCAGATGTCCTGGTTATTTCACCCCATCCTGACGATGCTGAATTCGGTGCGGCGGGTTCTGTTGCTGGGTTCGTCCAGGAGGGCAAATCCGTCGTCTATGTGATCTGTTCCAACGGAGATAAAGGAACCGATGACCTCAACGTCAAACCCGAAGAACTCGCTAAAATAAGAGAAAAAGAACAGCTGGCAGCCGCTGACATTTTGGGTGTTCGTGAGGTCGTCTTCCTCAGGTATCCGGATCAAGGTCTCGAAGACACTCCAGAATTCCGGAAGGAGATCGTCCGTCAGATCAGGATATTCAAGCCAGATCTCATCATCACTGCAGATCCTTACCGCCGATACTTCTGGCACAGGGACCACAGGATCGTCGGACGAGTCGTCCTGGATGCCATTTTCCCCTATGCGAGAGATGTATGGGCTTATCCTGATCTGATCGAAGAGGGGCTCATGCCCCACAGGGTCAATGAAGTCTGGTGCTGGGCATCGGAGGACAAAGACATTAACCTCCGCAGAGACATCACCAAAACCTATGATATTAAAGTTGAGGCACTGAAGTGCCACAAAAGCCAGGTCAAGGAGCCATTCTCGAAAGAGATAGAAAAGTGGCTGTGTGCTCGAGCCAAGGAGTTGGCGGAAGGCGAAAAGTTCAAGCTGGCTGAAGGCTTCCACCAGGTCGAAGTATGGTGGTAGCAAACTTTCCCCGCATGAGAAGGCAGTCCAAAGCTCTGTAAGTCTCCTCTGCAGTCCTCTCCCAAGAGAATGTGTCGATGATATCGCTGCGGATGGTTTCTTTGGGCCAGAGCTTTCCTGCATTTAAATAGAAGTAATCAATACAATCCGATAGAGAATCTGGAGAATTGGGCAGAAAGCAGAATCCATTCCTCCCTTCCTTCACGATCGTCCTCATCTTTCCTATCTGTGAGACGAGCACAGGCGTTCCGCAGGCCAGGGCTTCCAAAACCACGAGCCCGAAGGATTCATACAAAGAAGGAACGATCAAAGCATCAGCCGTTGAATAGTACCTCTTTAATTCCGACTGGTTCTTGGAACCCAAAAAAACGACCTGCCCCTCAAGTCCTTTCTCTTTCACAGCGCGTTGGATCCGGATGATCTCCGAATTTTTCGCAAAATCTCTCGTTTTATCTCCACCCCCAATGACAACCAGCTTCAACCGGCCAAAAAGAGGTGTCTGTTTCTTTTGCAAAATGTCAAAGGCATCGATCACAGACATAAGGCCCTTAACGGGCTCAATGCGGCCGACATACAGGAGAATACGATCTTGCTCTCCATACCCGGTTTCGGCAAAAACACTGTTGTCCACGACGGGATGAAAGAGCTCTTGATTGATCCCTGGATAGATCACATCGATATTTCCCGGATAAACTCCAGATTCTTTGATCAAGCTGTGTTTTTCCTCTGTTGATGTGGATATGATCTTGTCCGCATTAAGCACGAGTTCTTGCTCTGATTGGATGCGACTTGTGTGCTCCAAACCACCAACCGCTTTATTCTTCAGGAATGCCAACGTGTGGAAAGTATGGACAAGAGGAAGGCCAAACCGGTGCTTCATCCATACTCCGACCATACCCGAAAGCCAATAATGGGAATAGATCAGGTCATAAGGTTTATCTTCCTTGCAAATAAACCGCTCAAGATTATAGGCGAACTCGGGCAAATGGCCACAGAGTTTCCTGCGGTCGAAAGTTTGCTCCGGTCCCCCCTTCAAGTGGACGACACGGAGCGAATCGTCGCGTTTTCTTATTCCCCGGATTTCCGGATTCTGGACTCGAGTGAAGATATCGACCTCAGTGTCAGGAAAATCTGTCAGTCTGGAGCACAACTCTTTGAGATAAACATTCATGCCCCCGACGCCGTCCCCGCCGATCAGCGAATAGGGACAACAGTGAAAGCTCAAAACACAGATTTTCACTCGGCCGATTCTCCTCGTTTTAGAATTAAGCTATATATTTTACACTCTTTGGCACCAAAATCATATTTGTATTTTTCTCTTCCCCTTAAAAAATCGATGCTGTTTTTTCCTCTGGAAATAGCCTCGACGATGGAGGCATGGAAGAGATAAAAGCCAGGACTGAACGGTGCGTATTCCATGTCGTAAGCCACATTGTAGAAAAGCACTTCATTTCCATAGAGAAAATTGAGAAGAGCTGAAATAAGGGAGTCTTCAAAGAAAAGCACATTCATTTCAACCCATCCCTTTTTCGAGAATCGATGGACAACATTTTTAAAGAAGTCAGGCATCCCCTCTGTTGTCCAAAACGCTTGTTTTTCAGGGCTGCCTTTCTTGTGGAGAGATATAAAACTTTCGATGGCGCTCAGAAGGTGGCGTGTTTCGGTGATCTTTTTTATCTTGATTCCATCCAGTCTCTCTATCCGCTTCAGTTTACGCCTAAGCTCGTGCCGATTTTTTCGTTTGAGACCGTTAATGTAGTCCTCATAGGTTGAGGGAACGGAAAGAACTGGAGTCACCTCGGTCTCTCTCAAGCTATGAGAAAAACCATAATCGGAGGCCATTTCTGGAATAAGAATACACGTGGGGGAAGACGATCGAATGTTGATGAATTCCAAGTGAGTGTGATTGATGAAGTTCTCCCTGAAATAACGCAGAAGATTTTTGTAAAACTCTTCTTTTTTGTCCTGCAAATATAAAAAATCACAGTAATCCGTTACGTCATGACTGGCCATGAAGCGAAGACTTCGGCCATCTGTCATCAAGGGAGCTATGCCGATAATATGATCCTGGTCATCCTTAAAAAGAAGGACCTCAAGACTGTTTTTTCCAGATAAATACTCCCACCAGGAGCTGAACCACTCATGGGTGAGAAACACACAATCTAAATCCGAGGCGCAAAGAAAAGAGTTCCATTCCTTTGCGAGGCCCATGAAACGATCAAACTCATTGATCCGGTCGACTTTCATGAATTCCCTATTTTAGCTTGTATTCCACGAACAGTAAACAGAATTACAATGTAATGCTTACTTGCGATGTAGGGTCAGCTCCCCGAGTGGACCGAAAAATGGGGACGGTTCTATTTTTTATGCGATGTAGGGACCGTTTCCCAAACGGTCCGTTCGGGGAACAGACCCTACAAAAAGAGAACCGTCCTTTTTTTTTTATGCTATAATAAACGGCTGGTAAACCACTGAGGAGGTCAGATGAGCGTTGTGCTTACTCTCAACCGGGCGATCCTGCTCGAACAGAAATTTGCAGATTGCTACGAAAAAATGAGCAAGGTCGCTTTTGATAGATCCATCGCCGAGCAACTCAAAATCCTGTCTCAAGAAGAGATCTCCCATGTCAACTTGCTCAAAACAGGCATGAATTTTGCCACAAAAGAGCCTGGTCTTTTTCAGGACACAAAAGTCTCCTCCATAGAAATCGATAGAGGAATAAAATTGCTCAATGAACTTGTTGAATCTCTAGCGAACAAAGACATCGATGTCGTAGAGGCCATACACAAAATATACGATTTGGAGATGATCTTTGAGGAAGTTCATCTGA
>JBATYS010000236.1:0-1511 GCA_049674205.1 Candidatus Aminicenantaceae bacterium | reverse complement strand
CTATAGGGTATTTATAGGGCTTTATAAAGGAGACAATAGTGAAAAAAATATTTTCTGGGCTGAAATTTCTCAGTTCCATTACCTTAGGAATTATTTTTCTAGGTTCTACCCTAATTTATGCGGTATCTGCCGAGGATATCCAAAATCCCAATTACAGGAGAGTTAGTTTCTCCATTGGCGGCGGATATGCCCATTCGGAGAGTGTTGGAAACATGGTGGATCTCAATGTTGAAATCCAGTTTAGTCTTTCTTCCAATGTGAGATTTGGATTTGGTGTTGGATATCTCAATGGCTCCGATGGTATGCACATGGGTGGGAATTTTAACCACATGCAGGGTGGAATGATGGGTGACTTTATGGGTGGATTTACTGAACATAACCATAGCCTCAGAGTTATTCCTCTTACTTTAAGTCTGTATTATGTGCTTCCTGTTAGCCCCAAATTAGATATGTTTATGTTCGGAGGAGGAGGATATTATATAGGCTCTTATAAAGACCAGACATCTCAGAATGAAAGTGTTTCCGGGCCCCATATTGGTTTGGGACTTGATTGGAAAATAGCGGAGAGAATAACTATTGTTGCCGAAGGACTTTATCGCTTTGCCAATATAAAAGGTTTCACAAGTGAATTGCACGAAGGTTTCAGAGAAGAAATGGAAGGTGAGCATGAGGCGGGATTCTGGCATTTCCACCATCATGAGGAGGAATGGCATTTTCATGAGGAACATGAGAATCAACAGGAAGTATTGATGGATGTCCCTCCTTTTGATATCAGCCTAAACGGTATAAGTCTTCGTGTCGGAATTAAGTTTGGTTTTTAGGTGAAAACCTGCCTGCAATATTGATATTAAAAATTCTTGCAGATATGTCTGATGGAAAGAATAACAAATTTAAAAAAACTTGACATGCCATAGGGGGGTATGCTATATTTTGAATGGAGGTGGAAATGAGTAATCATATGACAACACATGAAGCAGAATTAGTTCGACTTAGGAGAATTGAGGGCCAAATTAGAGGCGTTCAGAAAATGATTGAGGAGAAAAGATACTGTGTTGATATATTGACACAGCTCACATCAATCGTTGGCGCGATAAAGAGCGTTGAGGAGAATATCCTGGAAAGACACCTGAAGGGTTGTGTGCACCAATCTTTCACGAAGGGAAGTAAAGAAGACAAATCCAGTAAGATTAATGAAGTCATCGATGTATTAAAAAAGTTTAGAAGATATTGAAGGGAAGAAAATGAGCTATTATTTCAATAAAACAGTTAAGGGATCGTTTGAGGAAGTGCTTAAAAAGGTGACGGTTTCTCTTAAAAATGAAGGATTCGGAATTCTAACAGAGATAGATGTGAAAGAAGCTCTAAAGAAAAAAATGGATGTCAATTTTAGAAAATATAAAATACTTGGGGCTTGCAATCCACATTTTGCTTATAAAGCCCTTCAAACCGAGGATAAGATAAGAACCATGCTCCCATGCAATGTCATAGTGCAAGAGATAGCAGAAAATGAG
>JBATYS010000235.1:0-5256 GCA_049674205.1 Candidatus Aminicenantaceae bacterium | reverse complement strand
AAACATTTTTTAACAAGCTGTTCTGCCAAATTTTTATAATCCATGGGTCTCTCCTTTCTATCCTCTTCTCGCTTTGCTGCCGCCGACATTTATCCCACGGATCCTCAAAGTCGGCTGGCCTGCAGAGACCTCGCAACTCTGGCCCTTACCGCAGATGCCTGGCCCAAATGCCAGGTCATCTCCGACGGCATCTGTATTAGCAATGATATCCAGACAGCTACCGATAAGTGTGGCACTCTTGACCGGGACTGTCTTTTTTCCGTTCTCGATCAGATACGCCTCACGACAGGTGAAGTTGAACATTCCAGTGATGGGATTCACACTTCCTCCGCTCAAACCCTGGACGTACAAGCCCTCTTTTGTGGAGGCAAGAATGTCCTCAGGATTATCTTTTCCTCTATCAATAAAAGTATTTGTCATCCTGGGAATTGGGATGTGTCGGAAAGTCTCACGTCTCCCGTTACCCGTTCGTTCCTGATCGATCTGTTTTGCCGAAAGAATATCGCTCATGTATTTCTGGAGAATACCATCTTTGATCAAAACATTCCTTTTCATCTGTGTCCCTTCATCATCAAAACTGGTTGTCCCTCTCATGTTGGGTAGACTTCCGTCATCGACCATGGTGAACTTTTCGCTGGCTACCTTTTGGCCGATCTTTCCGGTAAAAGCACCGACCTGTTTAGCGATATTGTCCGCTTCGAGCGGGTGACCCACAGCCTCGTGCACGAGAACACCACCCCAGCCGTTCTGCATGACGACATCCATAATCCCGGCCGGGGCATCCTTTGCCTCGAGCATAGCCACAGATTCCCGAGCACATGTCCGAGCGACTTCCTCAGGAGTTACTTCGTCGAACATCTCAAATCCTGAATGACGGCTCAGCCTCTCGCGGCCCATATGACGGGTGTTATTCCCCACACCCAACGTCTGCACGATAAAGAAGAGCAATGGAAGGGCATCACTCAAGAGTAGTCCTTCGCTGTTTGCGATCGTACGGCCTCTCACCTCATCATAATAGCTGATGGAAGACATTTTGATCTTGGGATCAAAATCGAGAGCGGCCTGGTTCGCCCTTGTCATCACTTCCAACCGTTTTTCATCGGCAATGTCTTGGAGGGGAAGCTTGACGGTGACATAAGACTCCCTGACTTTCTCATGAATATCGACGGGAGGCACAACTTTTGTTCCTTTTGCCACATAGGATGCGACCTCAGCTGCACGCAGAAGGTTTGTTTCATTGATATCATCTGTGTAAGCAAATCCTGTCTTATCACCAGAGATGACTCTCACTCCCGCCCCCTGGCTGATGCCGAAAACAGCGCTCTTGAACTTTGACTCTTCCATGAGGATTTGGCGGGAGATCCTGTTCTCCACATAGACATCGGCAAAGTCTCCCCCGTTTTCCAAGGCCTTTCGAATAGCCCGGTTCAATAACTGTGGGTCAACAGGAACATCCGCACGAGCCTGTTCCGCCCCTCTGCAGGACAGGAGTTGACTCATAAGCACAGGAGTCGCTGCCAGAGCCACTCCGCCTCTTATACTCATCTGGAGGAACTTCCTCCGAGGGATGTCCTGCACAAAATATCTCTTAATTGTCATGTCTTCCTCTCAACAAAATTTCCTTACATTATATTCATCTCTCATATTTTATGCAAAAGTGAGATGATTTTTCTTTAGATCTGAAGAGGATGAACTTTACTTGGATATATCGGGCGGCTAATCAAAATAATGAGTATCTGAAGCGACCATGTGCATTATAAGGAATCAGAGGAGATAGTTTGAACGACATAAAGGAAGATTTAGCCTTCCCGAATTGTTCTTCGAGGGAAGTCGATGGAATCGATCCCGAGGACTGTGTGAGCACGGTTATTCCAAGAGGGCGATGAAGAATATACTGAGGAAGATCATGCGTGAAATTGGATAAACGTGCGGAGTTCCGCAGGGCCTATAAGAAGAAGGGGGGCCATCCTTTGAATAAGTCAATGGGTGGGAGGGCGGCGTGAAAAATCTGAAGGGAGCGAAAACATCTCCTCGGATTCTCTCAGTGAGGGAGGGGCCTATCACCGGGAGTAAATTGACAAAAGCGGATGTTTTTGTTTTCCAGTGAAACACCCATGGCTTTATCCAATGCAGCCTGGGAAAGGACGTACTCGGCAATGGCACGTAATTCAGTGCTGCGGGCCGTCGCCAAATCCCGCTGGTGTTGGAGGACGATGTAGTTCGTGGTCAATCCGACTATCAGCTTTTTATCCTCTGCCTCCAGTTTTTTTTCAGCCAACTCTCTGGCAAGACGGTAGGCAGCAATCCGCTTGAAGTTTGTCTCTACGAGACGCACGGCATTCCTGATCTCAAGAAACACCTGTTGTTCTGCATTTTTTAAGGTCAACTGAGCTTTCTCAAGATTGACCCGTGCCTGGGCGTGTTCCGCCCGTGAAAACAGCGAACTTGTCGGAACGGCAAGCGTCAATCCCACGTACCAATTGTTATACTTGAATCCGAAAACATCTTTGAGAGCATCTGAGGAATTTCCTGGTGCGATATCGATGACATTCTCAGAGAGAGGGTTGTCATCTTCGTAGAAAATCCGGCTTCCTGAAACACCGGGACTCCAGTAGGAGGCATTGAATGACAGATCGGGCAACAGTTGATTTTTGGTATAACTGACATCGATGTCCTTGTTCTTGAGGTCCCACTTCAATTCTCTTAAGTCCGGCCGGTTTTCCATTCCGATGCGCAGGGCTTCGTCAACAGTGATCTTATACTCTGCGTAAGTGGGCCTATCGGTGGGGATGATCGTGCCACTGATATCGTCTTGTTCCTCTTCAAGGTTTATGAGCGTTTTTAGTTGGTCTTCGTAGTTCTGGACCTGGACTTCAGCTTGGAGGATATCTGCCTCACGTGTGGCGACTTCTGCCTGGGCTGTTAGAACCTCAATTGGTGCCAGCGTACCCACTTCCACCTCTCTCTTGTTCTTTGCTAAAAGGTCCTGAGCCAATTTTAAGGACTGCTGCATAACATCGAGATTGGCGACAGAATAAGCCAGAAATAAATAGGATTGTTCGACATTGTAAACTGTATCCATTAAAACCGTCTGAAACCTGGCATCCGAGATTTCTACGTTGTTCTTGGCGACGATGATCTCCTTCTTGCTGTTTTTAAAACCAAAATTCTTGAGCAGGGGTTGTGTAAAATTGAAGGCTAGACGGCTTCCATAACGAGGATTGATCGTCTGGAATTTTGCAGTGGTATCGCTTTTGTAGGAGTAAAGAGATATGTCAAACCTGCCGCCGGTCGGGATCTCCTGTAGGAATTGTGCTTGATAGTCTGAATATGCGGCAGCGACCGAATCTGTTGCCTCTAGCCATGAATAGGAGGGTGTGTCCGTGTGCTGATTCCCATAACCGAATGAGAATTGAGGCATAAATTTCTCCTGAGCTCTAGAAACTGACAGATTGGAAAGCTCTGGATTCAGGACTTCCACAGCCACATTCAGGTTGTTTCTCAAGGCAATTTCCAGACATTCTGAAAGGGATAGCGGGATATTCTTTTCCTGTCCCGTCAGTCCAGTGGCCATCAATATTATGGTCAGAAGACCCATCATTGTATTTTTCATGATTCGCTCTCCTTTTTGGAGGGGATTCAGAGTGCCGCACTCTGAGGCTTTGTTATGAGAAGTGTATTATTTCTGGACCCACCCATCCAAAAGATTTATAGTTCTCTGGCCGTAGGAAGCGTTCAGCTCCGAATGCGTCACCTGAATGATTGTCGTACCGTTATTATTCAATTCCTTGAACATGTCCATGATGTCTTTTCCTTCAGCACTATTCAGGTTCCCCGTGGGTTCATCAGCCAGAATGAGTTTTGGATTCGTGATGATGGCTCTAGCCACAGCCACTCTCTGCTGCTGACCTCCTGATAATTGATTGGGAAAGAGATCTTTTTTTGCGACGATCCCAAACTTATCAAGGACATCACAGACCAATCCCTTTCTCTCAGATCCTTTGACTTTTTTATAGAGAAGCGGTGTTTCGAGATTTTCATAGACAGTGAGTTCATCGATCAAGTGGTAAGCCTGGAACACAAAACCGATATAGTTCTTGTGGATATCCGAACGCTGTCTCTCGCTCAGCTTGTGAACCTCTCTTTCATAAAAAGTGAATTTTCCACTCGATGGTGAATCCAGCATCCCGAGAATATGAAGCAGCGTGGATTTTCCCGCTCCAGATGGCCCCATGATAGTCAAGAACTCCCCTTCTTTCACATCCAGATCGATATTCCGCAGGACATATGTTTTAACAAAACCCGTAGAATAGAATTTAGTGATATCTCTTAATGTAATCATGCGTGTCTCCCTCTCTTACAAAACAATCCCATAAAGCACCAATACATGCAGCCAAGGAACGACAAGATTCTTAAGCCAGGCTCTCTGTACCCTGTTCCCTAGGAATACAACTAAATCTTGAATTCCTTCTGGATATTCTCAGAAACAACATGACCATCAAACAGGTGAATGATGCGATGGCTGTATTCTCCGTAGGCAGGTGAGTGAGTGACCATGACGATCGTCGTACCCTGTTCGTGCAACTCGCCTAACATCTTCATCACCTCTTCACCGTGCGCTGAATCGAGATTCCCGGTGGGCTCGTCTGCCAGGATAAGCTTCGGATGAGCCACAACTGCACGGGCGACAGCGACGCGTTGCTGCTGACCCCCCGAGAGCTGCTGGGGAAAATGATTCTTCCGTGCCATAATTTCCATCTGTTCGAGGGACTCTGAGACTCTCTTTTTCCTCTCGGCAGCAGAATAACCAAGATACAGAAGGGGAAGCTCAACATTCTCGTAAACGGTCAGCTCATCGATGAGGTTAAAGCTTTGGAAGACGAAACCGATGTTGTTTTTTCTCAGATTCGCCCTCTGCCTTTCGGAATACTTGGACACTTCCTCACCGAAAAAGAGGTAATCGCCTGAGGAAGGCTGGTCGATCATGCCCAGCACATTCAACAACGTAGACTTTCCGCATCCAGAGGGTCCCATAATAGCCACATACTCTCCTTCTTTCACATTCAGATTGATGTTGTTCAGAGCTGTCGTTTCAACTTCTTCTGTTGTGTAGACCTTGGTGAGATCTTTGGTTTTTATCATTCTTTCCTCCTATCAGGAATGGCCAGACTTAGAGCTGGCTTTCAACTGATACACAATTTAATAGAATATTTATAAATCATAGATCAATGCCTTATCTTAGGACTAATCTTTCAT
>JBATYS010000234.1:0-3096 GCA_049674205.1 Candidatus Aminicenantaceae bacterium | reverse complement strand
ATTAACAATTTAGCGACAAGGCTGTATTGGCTCCGGGGGTCTCGCAGTTCATAAGAAGAAGTATGCCCAATGAAGTTGTTTCCATCAATCAGATATGCCATCTCTCAATCCTGAATTATTCATAAAAGCTGCTGCCTAACTTATATCCACAAAACATTCAATTTTTTGATATCTTATTGGCAGCATCTTTTACCCTTCGGGCGAGCTGATCTCACCACAAAGCCTTCGTTGTAGCTCACTCGCGGTAGTTCACTACAGCTTCGTGAGCCACTACCTCGCCTTTGCAGCAACCTCAACTCGTGAATAATCCATCCTCCACCTGAAATATTCATAAAAAAATGTCGATATTCATAATACTCGTGAATAATCCAAGCTAGATTATAGTTTATGGTTATCGGTCCTTAAACGATCAGAGGTTGTAAATGTCTCCTGGCTTGAGGATGATGACTTCAGCCCTGTCTCCCACTCTTCTCTTGAATTCGTACGGATCCGTGTTGACGATCGGAAAAGTGCCGTAGTGGATGGGGATAACCCTCTTTGTCTGGACAAACTCCACGGCCTTGGTGGCAGACCCAATGCCCATGGTGTATCTGTCCCCGATCGGGATGAAGCTCAGATCTGGATGGAAAAATTCTCCGATGATCTTCATGTCATAGGTTAAGCCTGTGTCCCCTGCATGGTATAGCTTTTGTCCGTCGAGCTCCACCACAACTCCCGTAGGGTCTCCGGTTTCTGCTGAATGAAGAGCTTGGACCATGTGTATGATCACTCCGTTTGTTTCGATCGTGCCGCCTATGTTCATTCCCTCCGCAGGGATGCCTTGCTCTTCTGCTTGGACAGCCACTTCATGAACGGAAACAAGAGTGGCGCCCGTTCTTTTGCAGATATCGAAGGAATCTCCTTTATGGTCTCCGTGGTCATGGGTGACGATCACCACATCCGCTTCTGTGATCTCGTCAGGAGTTGTGGAAGCCACAGGGTTGCCTGTGAGAAAAGGGTCGATGTACACAGTTTTTGAACCCTTTATTTTGATCGCAGAATGTCCTAGCCATGTGATTTCCATGTTGTTTCCTCCTTGAATACTCTTATCCATGCATTTGAGTCTTGTTTTCCTCATAGCATGCTAGAAAGCCTATTATAAAAATTCACACTCAAAATGCTAAAACAAATATTAACCGGGGGGCCAGGTCATCCGTCTTCCCCCAAGAACGTGAAAGTGGATGTGGAAGACATCTTGTCCCGAATCTCTGGCCGTGTTGAGGACGATTCGGTATCCACTTTCCTTGACTCCCTTTTCCTGTGCTACCTGCCGTGCCTTGAATAGGATGTGTCCAAGAAGGTCCTTATTCTCTTCGGAGATGTCGTTCAGGGATGTGTAATGCTCCTTGGGGATGAGCAGGACATGAACGGGTGCCTGAGGATTTATGTCGTCGAAAGCAATGATCTTATCGTCTTCGTACACGACTTTCGCAGGAATCTCTTTGTTAACGATTTTACAAAAGATGCATTCATCCATTTTCGATTCCCTAATCTGAATTATTCATAAATACGGCAACATCGACTCGTGAATTATTCAGGTAGCATATGAGAAGTGACTCATTTCTCATATACTTGGATATTTGCTCCAAGTGATCTCAGCTTTTCCTCAATCCTCTCGTAACCTCTGTCGAGGTGTTCCGCCTCGTTGATGATGGTCTCCCCTTTGGCGATCAATCCTGCAAGAACGAGCGATGCGGCAGCTCTCAGGTCCGTAGCGATCGTTTCAGCGCCCGAAAGAAGAGTCTGCCCTTTGACCATGGCTTTGTCTCCTGTCACTTCAATGTTGGCACCGAGGCGCAAGAGTTCATTCACATGGGAAAACCTTCTATCGAATATGGTCTCAGTGATGATGGACGTTCCGTTTGCCTGAGTCATCAGCACCGTAAAAGGAGCTTGCAGATCTGTCGGAAAACCGGGATAGGAGGATGTTGTGATATCTTGTGGCCTGATCTCATGGCTCCCCACCACGCGGAGCGCATTTTTGCTCAGCTTGTCTATTTTGGCACCGGAAAACCTCAACCGTTCGATGATATTTGACAGATGGTCGGGTTGTATGTGTGTGAGGATCACATCTCCCTTCGTTAAAGCGCCGGCCACGAGGAAAGTGCCTGCCTCGATCCGGTCGGGGATGATCGCATGACTTGCGCCGCCCAGTTCTTTGACGCCCTTGATGCGGATAGTTTCTTCCCCGATCCCGTCGATCTTTGCTCCCATCTTGACCAGAAGTTTGCACAGGCAGGAAACCTCGGGTTCAATTGAGCAGTTCTTCAACACCGTTTCGCCCTGTGACAGAGCCGCAGCCATGAGGAGGTTTTCTGTCGCGCCGACACTCTTTTTTTCGAACTCGATCTCTGCTCCCTGCAGGCGTTTGGCTTCCGCTTTGATATAGCCATGTTCCAGTTTGATAGATGCGCCCAGTTTTTCCAGTCCGTGGATGTGGAGATCTATGGGCCGTGACCCGATCGCACAGCCTCCTGGCAGAGCAACCACAGCTTTACCCTGTCGAGCAAGCAGCGGTCCGAGCACAAGTATCGATGCTCTCATGGCCCTAACCAGCTCATAGGATGCCTCGTCAGAGCGAATGTCTTTGACCTGGATAGCGACGGAGTTCTTTTTGAGATTGTATTCGGCGCCCAGCTCTTGGGTAAGGGTCAGGATCGTGAAGACGTCGGTGACGAGAGGAACGTTTCTCAGCTTGAGCTTTTCTTTGGTAAGGAGAGACGCTGCGATTGCGGGCAAGACAGCGTTTTTCGCTCCGCCGATCTTGACTTTTCCTCTGAGTTGGAGTTTGTGGTCTCCTTGGATCTTGATTTTTCTCATCTTTTCAAATTCTAAAGTATTAACGGTTAAAATTCAATACATGTGTCTCTGGCAAAAGCATTTCCAGAACTGTGATGGAGTGAGTTCTCTCGAAATGTCATTCATCACGGTTTTGGGACATGTATTTTTGAATGACGGTCTTCAGCCTCTTGACTCCTTCGAGGATCTGTTCTTTTGTGGGGTATGAGAAGTTGATCCTCATGGTGTTGTATCTCCTGAAGCCTTCCGGATAAAAGA
>JBATYS010000233.1:0-5674 GCA_049674205.1 Candidatus Aminicenantaceae bacterium | reverse complement strand
TTCCTGTGATCGCCGCAGCCATCAACTTACGCATAAATATTTCAGGCAGAAAAAGGAATGATCCCAATTTTGTGATCGCGCTGCCAGACATCCAGGACATAGAGAGATTCTCGCTCACAGAGGACCTAACCTACAGAAAAAAGAGGGATTACTTAAGAAGTGTAATCAATGTTCTGCGCAGAAAAAATGTCCCTATTTCTTCAGGATGGGATTGCACAGTCCAGGGTGATATTCCCATAAATTCAGGAACCTCGAGCTCTTCTGCCCTCGTTGTTGCTTGGATAAAATTCCTGCTGGAGGCCGCAGAAAGCCCCGAGGCAAAGACCCCCGAGACCATTGCAGAATTGGCATTCCAAGCAGAAGTTGTGGAATTTAAGGAACCTGGCGGGAAAATGGATCACTATGCGTCTTCATTGGGAGGAATTGTGGATATCCACTTCGAAGACCGGTTGAAAGTGACGAGGTTTAAGAATCCTCTCAAAGAGTTTGTCCTTGCAGATTCTCTCATCCGAAAGGACACAACAGCCACTCTGGGTTTTATCAAAAGCCATGTCTTGCACGGAGTGTCCGAGATCCGATCATGGATAAAAAACTTCCGTCTGCAGAATAAGATCGGTGATAACGAGAGGGATAAGATCGAGAAGCTAGCTCCGGATGTCAGGAGACTGCTAAAGGGGACCCTTCTGACGAGGGACATCACGGCCGAAGGCGAATCGCTTTTCCAATCCGACAATTTCGATCACCAAAAATTCGGACAACTCCTGACATCCCAACACGAAGTCCTTAGAGACTATATCCAAGTATCTGCACCAAAACTCGAACAGATGATCGAAACAGCTTTAAAAGAGGGTGCATTGGGAGCAAAGCTCAACGGTTCTGGCGAAGGAGGATGTATTTTTGCTTATACGCCTCATGGAGCCGAGCGAGTGGCTGAATCTCTAAAAAAACTCGACACAAAAGTCACCATCATCCGTATAGACGAAGGAGCCAGGCTTCAAGTATAATCGGACATTCTGGTATGAGGCTATTGCGCCTCCTCGATCCTGGAAAGGCGGCCTTTGAGGGGAAAAACCGAACCGGATAGACCAAAGAATCGAAGAATAAAGGAACAATGATAAGCGCAACTCAGATAAGAAAAGGCATGATCATCAAAGTCGAGAACGAGATCTACAAAGTCCTCGAGACCACCCATGTCACGCCGGGAAAAGGACAGGCATTGATGCAAACCAAGCTACGCAAACTCGGCGATCAATCTCTCCATGACTACCGGTTCCGGTCCAAGGACAAGGTCGAACAGGTATACCTGATAACCACAGACATGGAATATCTCTACTCCGAAGGCGAGGAATACGTGTTCATGAACCTGGAAAATTACGAACAACTCAAGCTCGAATCCGAGGTCATCGGAGGCGCTATCAATTATCTTATTCCCAATGTTGTCTTTTCCATCGAGATGCTGGGTAAAAATCCTGTGGGAGTCAATCCGCCGATGACCATCGAACTGGAAGTTATCAAGACTGAACCTTATCTCAAAGGGGCCACTCAGTCGGCCAGCAACAAGCCCGCAACCTTGGAAACAGGGATCACAATAAACGTTCCTCAGTTCATAAAGGAAGGGGATATTGTCCGGATCGACACACGAGAGGACAAATACCTCGAGCGCACAAAAAGCTGATTAAAAGAGGGAGTATTGCGTCTTTCTGAGGCAAAAAATCAGAAAGTGGCTCTGTGTACGCCGATATTGCCATTTGCATCCTCAACTTTGACTGTGATCATATCGTCAAAATCGCGAGGAAGTGTAATGCTGAAGCTGAAGCCTTCCTCTCTTGAATCACAGATCCCATCCGTCGGAAAAACGATCCGCCAATTGTTGGGCCGTACAAGAAACTTCACTTCTGTGATGTGTGAGAATGAATCCGACGCGGTAAAGCTCACTTTGATCGTATTTCGATCCCTGGCAGCTTGGAAATTTCGAATAACCGGGAATGAATTATCGATCAAAAGCGGACGACTGATCTTTTCAGTCTGAAGTTCGATCCCTAGGGGATTTGAAGGCTTATCCTTCGCTTCGACCCTGATGAAATAGATCCCATCGGGTAACGAGAGTGTATCAAAGGCAAAAACCTTTTCCTCCCAGTCTTGTTTCAGGTAACGCCACTGACTCTCATTTTCATTCCGTATGGCGATAGCATAGACGAGTATATCTCCATTTTCATCAATGGCATCCCATACCACGGTCTGGTATCCCTTCCTTTCGGCTTTTTTCGAGACAACATATCCCAGTTGCTTTTCCTCGTTTTTTGCCTTTTCTGTGATATCCTGCTCTGCACCCTGGATCTGTTCTTTCTGATCTGGCAGCTTTAAAAAAACTTCATTAGCCGGAAGGAGATCGACCTGCGAGATGATAGGCGCCAGGTTAGTCTGCAAATAGAAAAGCGAGATCTTTTGCAGATGGGGAGAGATTTTACCGGATTGTGATTTAAAAATGACCTTGAACTGTAAATACCTCGCTTTGGGACTTAACATCTGCTCCCCTTCGATCTTTTGATAGGGAGGAGACCAATCACTCCATGCCTGGGTAGGCACACTGGAGTTCCCGCTTCGTGTTTGAAACTGGAGCGTCGTCCCAGAAGGCATCTCGGCTGTCCACTCGATCCTTCCCCAGGAGGCTAGAGTGTTTGCATCAAACACGCGGCTTGTGTACTCTCCCTCAAATCGCTGTTCTGCGGATATGATGCTCAGATTGGAAGGATTGTTGGACAGTGTGTAAATACCGGTACCATGGGGTTGAAGCAGATAGATCTGCTCGGCTTCCTTTTGAACGATCAAGGAAACTTTTTCATTGCTGTCAATGGCATAAATCCTTCCTTTATTCCCCGTGCTAAAGATCAATTCTTGTTTTATCTCATTCCAAAAAAGGGAATAGATCATTTCATCGGGAGAACTCCAGAGTCTCTTGGCAATTCCCTCGGAACTGACTTTAAAAAGAGTGCTGGGTTGTTCCTGGAGCTGTGACTGCACATCTTGAGTAGTAATACCAGAGGGCGTGACTGTGATAGAGACCTCGGCATCGGGCGTTGCTGAAACTGTCGGTTTTGTTTCCATCATAGGTTTTATGGATCTGCCTCCGGCCGCAGCGTAGATATTCCCCGCCCGATCCAGAGTGATACTCTTGATCTCTTCAAAGGGAGACTCATACAAGATCGAGGCCCTTCTTTGTGGAGAAATGCGGTACAAACGGCCCTTTCCACCGCTTCCAGCATACAATCCCCCATTAGGGTTCATCTCCAAACATAGTATATGATTTTCCTCGGAATCCAAAAACTTCTGGCCTTCACCACGCTCGTTGATCGCGTAAATTCCCCCACTCTCCCCGACCGCAGCCAGCAGTACTCCCTTCTCATCGAATTTCAAGTCCCAGATGTATCGCTCCTGTGGGTTGAAAAAGGGCTCCCCCTTGCCCTGGGAAGTAATTTTATAGATCTTTCCGTTTGGGGAGCTTCCTGCATAGAGGTTTCCTTCTGAATCTTGAGCGAGACAAAATATGTCCTGCTCGGGAACCTGGAAATACAATTCGAATTGACCCTCATTGTTCCTTCTGTAGATCTTTCCGTCATGGCCGGTTCCAAGATAAACCCTTCCGCCCTCAGTGACGAGAAGGGACAAAAAGAACTCTTCTGCAGGCGCTTCCATCGTTTCTTCTTTTGGGGATAGAGACAGAACGCCATCAGAAGTAACGGATATGCCTTCGAATTCCCCTCTCAAATAGTCATTTATATTCCGGAGTTCCCAGCGTTGCGGCTGAACCGCTACTAAAAAAAGTGTCATGAATATCACAACCGAACAAACACCTGCGAATATCTTTTTCATATTCTCAACTCCTCTGCTAACCTGGACTATTCATAAAAAACGTCGATATTATATTCTACAAATGCAATATCAAATATATACATTGTTATTTTATTTTTATTGGAATAAGAGTAGCTCCTCTGAAAACAAATGGGACAGGCTGCTGCAGCTGCCCGAGCGTCGATTTGTCCAACTCGGTGGGAGCCGACGACGCTGCTCGAGGAGAAGCAAACATAGATTTCATGCTTGGCGGCAAGTTTGGCATCTCCTCTCCCCTGAGAAAAAGACCGGGCTTGGATGCCAATATCTTGAAATAGATCCGGTTATTTTTCCTCAGGTTATTGAGCATTCGGATCACATGCTCGATATTCCTGGGCGTAAACGCCTGTCTCTTGTACTGAGTTGCTTCCAGCTGCTGCAATGATGCCGCATCTGCGATGACGAGATAAAATTCAGAGCCCTTGGGCAAATTGGGAGCCGGGATACCTCCCTCCCACATAGCGCTTTCTCCCCTGAAGCTTCGGGTGTAGACCTTTATTCGGATGATTTCCCCCGGAGAGGCATCGTACTTATCGAGCCAGACCTTTTCCAGTTGTGCATATTTAACATCTTCAGTGGGCGTGATCGAAAGGTCAATCCGGTGAATAGAGAGGTCTTGGAATTCATTACTCATTAAGAAATAAACAACGGCTGCGACAAGGCTCGACAAGTTTGTGCTGGCCATATCAAAATTTCCAGAGAATAGATCTTCCAGATGCACGCTCATCCCGTTATCCAAGTAGACATCCCCGCTGAACTCCAGAGAAAGGTCACCGATGGCTCTTTCCTCGCTAAGGATCAGACTTGAAACCACCAAATTAACCAAGGCGGGAGTCAGGATCTTATCTTCTGTAAGATTGACGGTGTACCTTTTCTCCCCTTTGTTTGTTCTCAATGTGATATTCAAGGGGATAAGATCGGGCACTTGGCCGAGCTCTCCATACAGTCCGGGCACACGATCTTGCGAGAACTTACCAACCGGGATCTCTGTGCCCGTGAGCTTGTGCGAAACATCAAGCTTGGGGACTATCGTCATAACATCCGCCTTGGTCATCGTATAGCCAACAGTGCCCAGATTGAACCAGGGATGCCCCCATGCCAAGACCCTGTTCCCATCCACATGGGTGACAGTTCCCACTCCAGACATGTTGAGGTCTCCCGTGACGAGTTGTGCACCGACCGAATCTCCTCCCTTTAAAGTCAGGTCAGGAATTGTGATTCCCGCTTGAGATTGACCGGAGATACTGACATTCATTGGAGAAAAACCAAGCTTTGAAAAAAAGTGTTTCGCCTTTTCAAAAACGTGAGGAGAAAAACCGCTAAAGACGAGGGGTATGCTGATGGGAGAAAACGTTCGATCTCCACTGATAATGGTAGGGTCTTTGTAAAAATATGACTCGTAGATAGACAACAGTTCACTCAGAGGAAGATGTTTTTTTATCGGGATCTGTGGCATAAAAGAAGACTTTGTTGGCTCCTTCTCCGGGATCGCCATCATCTCATTGATGGGAGTGACAAGTGCTAGAGGTTCTTTAACAAAGGCACCAAGACTGTAGGATAATGCACCGATCAATTTGCCATCGATGTAGATCGGGCTTCCACTCATGCCTTGCATCACCCCGGCATCTCCGATACTTGCGCCGCTGATCCTCACGACGATCAAATCCTTTTTGGGCTGAATGTTGCGCATGACACCCAGAATCTCAACATCAAATTCTTCGATCGTATCGCCGAGAAAGACACTCCGGCCCTTCCCCTTCATGCCTGCCTCTATCTGGTCAACCGG
>JBATYS010000232.1:0-8999 GCA_049674205.1 Candidatus Aminicenantaceae bacterium | reverse complement strand
AATCGATCTGGGGAAAACCATCGGCCAGCGTCTCTCTCAACTTTTTTTTGGCGGTCTCAACATCCAACTGAGATTTTAAGGAATCGTAGCTGTGAAGGACAGCAAATTCCTGGGCGTCTTTGAGGCTAAAACTCTGAATTTCCGAGTCTTGACCATGGATTCTATAGGGGAAGAACGGATTCATGCATAAGAGCACTATTCCGATCTGCACGAGAAGTTTTCTCCCCACATTCAAACGGGATATCTTCGGGTTTGTCATTATGTTCACTTCCATTTATAAAAATTCTATTCAAATTAATATTTGGATTTGTGCAAAGATTAAAAAATCAGGAGTTTTAAGCCTTTATTATGCTTGTCTCGTTTCCTTGCTCAATCTTCCTTAAAACGCTCTATAGTACCACAATTTCGTGTTGATTTCCTCATTTTTAAACATAGAATAAGCATCCTAAAGGTGAGATGGCTTGAACAGGCATTGCACTATTGAGTATCCCAATTGTGTGGTGGAGAAAACCGGGAGAAGGGCTGAACGGGCATGGTACATCTCCCAGAGGGAGATGTGAGGGAAGGCCGAAACCGAGCGAAGTTTCCTCGTTGGGGAAACTGAGTGTGTTTTCGAAATTACCAATTGGAGCACTTAGAACGTTATTCATCACGGATTTGGGGATTCTTCCAAAAATAGATTAGTCCAAGCGGTAGTTGGGAGCTTCCTTGGTGATGATCACGTCATGGACGTGACTTTCTCGAATGCCAGAGTTAGATATTTTAATGAATTTTGCTTTTTCCTGAAGCTCCTGCAATGTTTTGCATCCCGCATAGCCCATTCCTGCTTTGAGCCCTCCTACCATCATCTGGATGATATGAGCCACACCCCCTTTGTAGGGGATCCTTCCCTCTACCCCTTCTGGGACGAGCTTGGCATCACTGCGGAATGTGTCTTGGAAATAGCGATCCCGGCCTCCCTGGCGCATGGCTTCAACTGATCCCATACCCCGGTAAGTCTTGAACGAACGGCCCTGGAATATGATGACCTCACCCGGAGATTCGTCAGTTCCGGCTAACACGTTTCCCAGCATCACTGTGTCCGCTCCGGCAGCAATGGCTTTTGTGATGTCGCCGGAATACTTGATGCCTCCGTCTGCAATGAGCGGGATATCTTCCTTTTGTATCACCTTGTAAACATCTGCAATAGCCGTTATCTGGGGTATCCCCGCACCAGTAACAACTCTTGTGGTGCATATGGATCCGGGGCCGACTCCTACCTTAACGGCATCAACCCCTAAAGCTACAAGGTCTTTGGCTGCTTCGGTCGTGCCGATGTTCCCCGCTATGAGTTCCTGCTCGGGAAACTCCTTTTTCAATAATGCGACAGTTTCCAACACCCTCTGGGAATGTCCATGGGCTGTGTCTACAACGAGGACATCGGCTTTAGCTTCGATCAATGCCTTTGCCCTCAAGAGCGTTTCTTCAGCGACACCTACGGCCGCTCCCACTCTCAGCCGGCCAAAATCGTCTTTGGACGCATCTGGGTATTGGATGCGCTTGAGAATGTCCTTGTATGTGATCAAACCCTTCAGGCGATAGTCTTTATCCACCATCAGGATTTTTTCGATCTTGTGCTTGTGGAAAAGCTTTTCCGCTTCCTCCAGAGAAGTTCCCAGAGGCACCGTGATGAGATTTTTTGTCATCGCCTCGTCGATCGACAGATTCAAACGGGTTTCGAACCGGATATCCCTGTTGGTCAATATCCCTATCAGTTTGTTGTTTTCATCAATGATGGGCAGGCCAGATATTCCGAATTTTTTCATTACTTCTTTGGCTTCATAGATCTTGTTTTGTGGTTTCATGGTTATCGGGTCGACGATCATCCCGCTTTCGTGTCTTTTGACCTTGTCTACTTCTTCAGCCTGTTTTTCGATGCTCATGCTTCTATGGATGATCCCTATTCCCCCTTGTTGGGCGAGAGCGATGGCCATAGGGGATTCTGTGACCGTGTCCATGGCAGAGCTAATGAGGGGAATGCTGAGGGATATATTCCGGCTCAATTGTGTCCTGACCTCAGCATCGGCAGGGATTACATCACTTTTTGCCGGCAGTATGAGAATATCGTCGAATGTCAGCCCTTCTTTGAGTTTTTCATCCAGCATATTTCCTCCCTATCTTCTCTTTTTTTTCTTTTTCCTCTTTTTGGGGATAGTAGACCTTGCTATTTTTGCTCTTTGAGCAGGGACGTTCTGGGGTCGCTGAAAATACATGGGTTGTTCTTTTCTCTCGGGAATTTTCTCTTCTTCGACCGGTCTCAAGAGGAAGAGATACCTGATCGTATCATCCTCGATCCTGTCCATCATAGCCTGGTACATGTCGAAGCTTTCTTTTTTGTATTCCACCAGCGGATCTCTCTGCCCGTAACCGCGAAGGCCTATTCCTTCTTTCAAGTAGTCCATGCCCAGCAGATGGTCTTTCCACTGGCTGTCGATGATCTGGAGCATGATGACCCTCTCGAATTCTCTCATACGCTCTATGCCCAGGATCTTTTCTTTCTCTGTATAGGCGTCCTGCAATGTCTTGAGGATCCTCTCTCTGAGCTCCACATAGTTTATTGTATCCCAATCGATACCTAAAACATCTGTATCCAAGCCGAATTGAGAGCCGATGGCCTTTTTGAACCCTTCCACATCCCAATCATCCGGGGATTGTTCTTTGTTGGTGTGTGTGTCCATAGCCCAATCGACCAGGGTTTCGATCAATTCATGGAGATAATCCCTCATGTCTTTGCCGTGAAGGATATCCCGTCGCAATGTGTAGACCGATTCCCTCTGTTTGTTCATCACGTCATCGTACTCGAGAAGGTGTTTTCTGATGGAGAAATTCTGTCCTTCGACTTGCTTCTGTGCTCTCTCTATCGCCCGGCTCACCATTTTGTGCTCGATGGGCGTGCCCTCTTCCATCCCGATCCTTCCCATCAACCCCGATAACCGTTCACTCCCGAAAATACGCATCAGATCATCTTCCATAGAGAGATAGAAACGGGAAGACCCGGGATCTCCCTGTCGTCCTGCTCTTCCCCTCAGCTGGTTATCAATACGCCGGGCCTCATGCCTCTCTGTACCGATGATATGAAGGCCCCCCAATTCCACGACTTTGTTGTGTTCCGGGTCGGTGATTTTCTTTAATTCCTCGATTTCTTTCTCAAGCTCTTCTTCTGTAATTTCTTCTTCCCTGTCTCTATATTTCTTACGAAGAGATTCATTGGCCATGTGTTCGGGATTGCCCCCCAGCAGGATATCCACACCCCGGCCGGCCATGTTGGTGGCGATCGTTGTGGCACCGATCCTTCCGGCCTGGGCGATGACCTTGCCCTCCTGTTCATGGTATTTAGCGTTTAAAACTGTATGATCGATCCCTCTTTTTCTCAGGAGAGAGCTGAGATGCTCTGAATTTTCGATGGAGATCGTTCCGACCAGGACAGGCCTGCCTTGTTGGCTGTTTTCAACGATCTCGTCAGCAACGGCGTTCCACTTCTCTTTTGCTGTGCGGTAGATCACATCGTTGGCTTCATGACGGATGAGGGGTTTGTTTGTGGGGATTTCTACAACATCCAATTTATAGATAGAGTTGAACTCGGCTGCCTCTGTTACAGCTGTCCCTGTCATTCCGGAGAGTTTGTCGTACATCCGGAAATAATTCTGGAAAGTCACAGAAGCCAGAGTCTGGTACTCTTCTTCGATACGGACTTTTTCCTTGGCCTCTAATGCCTGATGAAGGCCGTCGCTGTAGCGTCGGCCCGGCATCAATCGCCCGGTGAACTCATCCACAATGATGACTTTGCCTTCATTGACCATATAATCTACATCTTTTCTGAAGAGTTGATGGGCTTTGAGCGACTGGTTTATGGCGTGGATCTGATCCATGTGGCTGAGGTCATACAGGTTTGTCACATTGAGGAACCTCTCTGATTCAGCCACCCCATCTTCAGTGAGATGTACAGTCCTCGTTTTTTCGTCGACCAGGTAGTGTTTCTCCTTATTAAGCTTTCGGACGAGGTTGTCCACTTTATAATAAATGGCGGTCGATTCCTCTGTAGGTCCGGATATAATCAACGGTGTTCTGGCTTCATCGATAAGGATGCTGTCCACTTCGTCCACGATTGCGAAAAGGTGAGATTTCTGTGCTAGGTCTTCGCGGCGAAACTTCATGTTATCTCGGAGATAGTCAAAACCGAACTCGTTGTTGGTGCCATAGGTGATGTCGCTGTTGTAGGCTTTGAGTCTCTCAAATTCCGGCATGTCATGCTGAATGGTTCCTGTTTCTAAGCCAAGAAAAGAGTAAATCGGCCCCATCCACTCCGTATCCCGTTTTGCCAGGTAATCATTGACCGTGACGATATGAACGCCTTTCCCTTCCAGTGCATTCAGATAGGCAGCAAGAGTGGAGACCAGAGTTTTTCCCTCTCCTGTCTTCATCTCGGCGATCTTACCCTGGTGGAGCACGACACCACCCATGAGCTGGACATCGAAATGGCGCATATGCAGTGTGCGAACAGAAACTTCACGGACGACGGCGAAGACTTCGATGAGCAGGTCGTCCAATGAGGCGCCTTGGCTGAGCCTCTCTTTGAATTCAGCCGTTTTGGCCTTGAGTTGTGAATTCTCGAGTGATTTGAGGCCGGGTTCCAACTCGTTAATGGCCGCGACATAAGGTTGGAGTTTTTTTATGTCTCTTTCGGTTTGTGTCCCAAAGAGTTTTCTTATCAGGTACTTGTACATTTTCTATTTTGTAACAAAAACCCCCCAAGTTGTCAATTCTTGTCGTCCCATCATAAGCCTTTTCTAACCTGTGTTGATGACATTAAAGTGTCGAATATCCTCGCCAGCTTGACATATCAAAGGTAATAGGTATATAAAAAAAAACTGGAGTTTGACCTGATCAATGGATTTTATTCAATGGTATAAGGAGACGGGATATTTATGAATGTTGCAGTTGTTTACAATAAGGACCATAAAGGGACCATAAATGTTTTCGGTATGCAGAACAGGGAGTGGTATCCCGAAGAGACCATTCAAAAAGTCGTGCATGCATTAGAAGCCGGGGGCCACACTGCAGAACTCATTCCTGCCGATCGTTTTTTGCTGGCAAAATTGAACAAATTCCTTCCTAAGCTTTCTAAGCGCCAGCCGAACGGTATCGTTTTGAATCTGGCCCTGGGGGTTCAGGGGAAGTGTCGCTACACGCATGTCCCCGCCCTTCTCGAGCTCGGCGGAATTCCCTACACGGGATCGAATCCGATGGGTCATACCCTTGCTCAAGATAAGGTCGTCGCCAAGCAGATCTTTATGGCTTCGAATTTACCGACACCCAATTATCGTGTGTTCATGTCAGCAGAAATGGATGCGCCTTTTCTGAGGTTTCCCGTCATCGTCAAACCCAGGAGCGAAGCAGCAAGTTTTGGTCTGAAGATCGTTCAAAATGAATTCTACCTCAGAGCGGCAGTCACAGAGATAATCGAGGAATACAAGCAGCCGGCCATCGCTGAGGAATTCATCGAGGGCCGAGAGGTCAATGTTAGCCTTTTGGGCAACAATCCAGCCCAGGCTTTACCAGTGCTGGAACTGGTTTTGAATGAGGGTGCGAACGCTGTTTATGATCATGAGACAAAATTTAAAAAGACGGGGGGCAAAAAAGCAAAAATGATCTGTCCAGCTGAACTGCCAAAGGAGACTGCTGCCTACATACAAAAACTGGCAGTACAGGCCTTTGATGTCTTAAATATTTATGATTTTGGCAGGGTGGACTTCAGGCTTGATCAATTCAATCAGCCGTATATCCTGGAAATGAACTCCATGGCCAGCATCAATCCAACCTCTTCATTTGTCAAGGCCGCCACCAAGGCGGGTTATTCCTATAATCAGCTTATCAACCGGATCGTCGAGGTCGCTATCCAGCGCTATGCCAGAGAAGAGCCTGATTTTTTTGGTACTACGAACAACTCTTTTCATAAATAGAATATTCAGGACAAATATATAGAATATTCTGAACACATCACTCTCAGGGAGGAGAATATGTCAGTTGCTAAAGAACCTGGCTCTCCCATGTATGTGCCGGAGGAAAACAGGGAGATCGCGCGTGAGCGTGCCCGCAAACACACAGAGATGATCGCCGATTACTTGCAGGTACGGGATAAAATCCCAACAGGATTCAACCAGTGGAATAAGATCCAAGAGCGGAGACAGCACATCCAGGAAATCCTCGGGGGCACAAATGAAGATTGGGCAAATTACAAGTGGCATTATCAAAATGCCATCTGCAACACCGGTCAACTGAAACGCATCCTCGATCTAACTGGGGAAGAAGTCATAGGCATTGAAAAAACAGCCACGCAGTACAGATGGCAGGTCTCGCCCTTTTATGCAAGTCTCATAGACCCGGAGGACCGCGATTGCCCCATCTTTAAACAATCGGTCCCAACGATCGTCGAATACCTGGATCAAGAGAAAATGAAGGATCCCTATGCGCTTGTGTATAATTCCCCGGCTCCTCTCATTACACGCCTTTATCCCGACCGCCTGATCATCAATGTCACCAATATGTGTACCATGTTTTGCCGCCACTGTTTGAGAAAAAAAGACATTTCCTTCAAAGATATGATCTATCCCCGTGAAGATATTGAATCTGCTTTGACTTATATTGCCAAATCCCCAGAGATCCGTGATGTGCTCATCACCGGAGGAGATGCACTGGTGCTATCGGACGAGAGCATCGATTGGATTCTAACGGAGTTGGAGAAAATTTCTCATGTGGAGATCAAGAGGCTTGGTACCCGTATGCTGGCCACCCTCCCGCAAAGGGTGACTCCTGAGCTTTGTGGGATCCTCAAGCGTCATAAACCGCTTTACATCAATACGCAGTTCAACCATCCACTGGAGATCAATCCGGAATCCGAGAGAGCTGTGGATATGCTGATCGAGGCAGGTGTTCTGGTTGGCAACCAGTCGGTGCTCCTTAAAGGTATCAATAATGACAAGAACGTCATGAAAAAGTTGATCCATGAGTTGCTACGGATACGTGTACGTCCCTACTATATTTTTAACTGCAAGAAGCTGCAGGGTATCCAGCACTTTCGCGCTCCTGTGGGCGATGGTTTGAATATCATGGAAAACCTGAGGGGCTATTCCTCGGGGTTGGGCGTTCCCACGTTTATCATCACAGCGCCTGAGGGAAAGGGCAAGACGCCCATGGCTCCCACGTACCTCATCAACCATAACCGCAACGGCAAGCTGCTCTTCCGGACATGGGCCGGGGAGGTCTGCGAGTATGAGGACGAGGGTTTGTAGATCCTTATCCAGAGGATCACATTAAGGTTTTCGACATGAAAGAGAAGGTCACAGCGCTGATCAACGCGTGGGAAGAAGAACAGCTTGATTTTTTGACCTCCCTCTGCGAACAGAATTCTTACACATTCAACAAGCGGGGCAGCGACCGTGTATCGGCATTGATTTTGGATAGATTGGAAAACGTGTTCCCTATCCACAAAGTCGTTGAACAAGAGAGGGTGGGAAACCACCATATCCTGAAAACTCAAAATTCAGGAAAGGCCGTTTACCTCATTGGCCACACAGATACCGTCTTTCCTCCAGATCATCCCTTCCAAACCTGCCGAAGAGAAGGGGAATGGCTGATCGGTCCTGGGACGGCCGACATGAAGGGGGGGCTTGCTGTTGTTGTTTATGCGCTCAAAGCCCTGATGCAAACAGGTGCTCTTGAGTCCATGAATGTGGCCGTGATTCTCGGTGGAGATGAGGAAAACGGATCTGCTACCTCGCAAACGATCTATGAAGAGGAGCGGGAAAACGCTCGCATCTGCCTTGTGTCAGAATGCGCCGGAGAAAATGGGGAGATTGTTACCTCCCGAAACGGAAAAACTGGCGGCTGCTTGGAGTGCTTCGGTCTGGACCGTCATGTGGGATCTGTAACTGAAGAAAAAACGAGCGCCATCCTGGAAATTGCCCACAAAGTGATTGCTTTTGAATCTCTGAATGATAAATTTCCAGGAGTCCGTGTCAATGTGGGTTGGATCGAAGGGGGATTAGGGCCTGGCACGATCCCCGGCCGAGCCTCATTTCTCTTTGATCTGCGATGGGAAAAAGAAGAACATCATTCGATGCTGCTCGAGAGGATCCGGGAGATCGTATCCCAATGCCAAAATCCACAGAGCTCATGTCATCTGAATCTCCTCAATTTCCGGCCATCAATGCCCCTTAATGAAAAAACTGAAAAACTGATAGCCTGCTTACGAACTGTCGCTGAAACATTGGGGCAGGAATTCTCCACGGAGCACCGACGGGGAACTTCAGATGGGAATTACTTTGGTGCTGGGGGTGTTCCCACTCTGGATGGTTTTGGCCCTGTTGGCATCAGAGACCATACTCCTGATGAGCGCATCCTCATATCAAGCCTTAAAGGGCGCACAGCTCTCCTGGCTTTCTTTCTGATCGAGCTGCAATCCTCAAATTTCTTTTCTTAGATCTGGGAAGGTCTTTTATAACTCTCGTTTCAAGCAGTTTCTATACGTTTGGTTGTCTAAATGCTTCCAAATGCGGCTTTTTACTTCATTTTTATTCCCATTTGATGCTATAATAAATCCAAATATAAAGCATTTTTTCCAATCGACTCGATACAATCGCGATCAGAAATACAGATTTTTACCCAAAAAAATGGAAGACAGACTAAAAAAAAGACTTTTAAAAACCTTTGACGCTGTTCCTCCTTTAAAAAGGATCATGATATCCAAGGATCCTTTCGAAAAAAAGCGTAAAAGGATAAGAGAGCTGTTGACAAAAATGCTGATCGATTCTTTTGAAGAAAATCCCGATGAATCTTCTCTTAAGTGGATCTTAAGGCGGGATGCTATTCTCGTCTTTAGCAATATCATATCACGCCGCAGTGCCGTGCTTGCAGAATTCAGCTTTTTAAAGTACATCGATGATTTGATCCACGATAAAAGG
>JBATYS010000231.1:0-2530 GCA_049674205.1 Candidatus Aminicenantaceae bacterium | reverse complement strand
GTGCTTGAGGAATTCCCTGAGGATTCTGCTTTGTCTAGGTGGATAAATAAGGCGCAGAAGCGGGTGGCCTTCCAGGGGCTGCCGGCGAGGATCTGCTGGCTTGGATATGGAGAGCGCGCACGTTTTGGCGCAGTGATCAATCATCTGGTGAAGACAGGAAAGATCAGTGCTCCCATCGTCATCGGGAGAGATCATTTAGATACGGGGTCAGTGGCTTCGCCCTACAGAGAGACCGAAGGCATGAAGGATGGATCCGATGCGATCGCCGATTGGCCGATCCTGAATGCGCTTTTGAATGCGGTGTGTGGGGCGTCGTGGGTGTCTGTGCATCATGGCGGGGGAGGAGTGGGCATCGGGCTTTCTATCCATGCAGGCATGGTCATCGTGGCCGATGGAGAGGATACGACAGCAAAGAGGTTGGAGAGAGTGCTCACAGTCGATCCGGGTTTGGGGGTGGCGCGGCATGCGGATGCCGGTTATGAAGAGGCCATCCAGTGCGCTAAAGACAAAGGTATAAAAGTGCCGATGTAAAAAAGGGGACTGTCACCTTTTTCCAGGGGTAATCAAAAAAGGGGACTGTCACCTTTTTTGCGATGTAGGATCAGCTCCCCGAGCTGACCGTTCATTTAAACGGATCGTTCGGGGAACGGTCCCTACATTGCTGCATTTTTCAAACGGGCCGATTAGAGACGTAAATCTTAGTTTCCACAATTGATCTTTCAGCTTTTCTCTTCAGTCAATTGTGGTTGCCGCTAAACACCCACATCTTGTGCTTTTACCAAATCCAATCCACATAAATCAAGCATTATCAACTATTTAAAAATCACCTCTCTTTATTCCATCCACTGGCATGCAAATTGCTTTAGAGGGGCCAGGAGGTTCACAATGAAAAAGATTCACAAGAAAAAAGGAAACCGCATTTTGATCGGGGCGCTGTTTTTTTTCCTGTTTATGGGAGTGGTTATGGCCCCCTCTCTTCACGCAACTCGGGCCGTTTGTGAAAGGGCTTTGCACAGGTGTGCCGTCGATGCTGTGATCGCTGGAATGACAGGAGGGCCAATGGCCTTTGCCCTGTGGGGGACGGGTTGTGTGATGGGGTATGACTTCTGTATGAAATACTACGATGGATAAGGAGGGAACAATGTTTCAAAAGCGGCACAAAAAAACGAAAGGGACACACAGGATATTGATTTTGGTTTTGCTTTCACTGGTGATTCTCGGTGTCGGAGCACAATCTCTCGAGGCAGGGGGCTGCGAAAGAGCAGCCGTCTATTGCATGGATGAAATTTTTTCACCGGGGAACATGTTTTGGCATGCCTATTGTTTGAATGGATATCTGTTTTGCAAGAAATATGTTGAGTAGAGCGTGCTGACTGTAAAGTTGGAAGATTTGGCTCATTTGGGGAGACGCAATTGAAAATGAAAGACCGAGTGTGGATTTGGAAAGAGCTGGGGTGGAATTGGAAAGAGCTAAAGCGTGACTCTAAAGATAATCCGTGGATTTATATAGGACTTATTGTTGTGCTCCTTGTGGTTTGTGTGTCGAGCACACTTGCATCTGAGAACGCTCGCTCAAAAGTTACGCTCGAGGAAGTTCTTTCCGTGGGGAGCCTCGATGACGACACCCTTTTCCAATGGGTTGGAGTCACCGTCGATTCCTATGGCCAAATCTATGTCACAGACGCAATGGATTATTCGCTCAAAAAGTTTGACGCTGATGGAAAACTCCTCCAGAAGGCAGGCGGGAAGGGCCAGGGGCCCGGAGAATTTCTTGCTCCGAGGCTCCTGGTCTGCTCTGATGACCACCTCTTCGTCACTGACCAGAGCTTACCAGGCATCCAAGTTTTTGATCATAACCTGAAGTTTGTTCACCGCATCCCAATAAAGATCCCCATTGGTGATGTGCAGGTTATCTCTGACGACCGGATCGCCATAGTGGCGTTGTTGATCAATCAATCGGGAAGTATTCACGTGTATGACCATGGAGGGCAGCTCCTTAAGCAGATTCATTACACTGAGGGAAAAAAATCATCGATGATGGACTGGGTTGAGATCGATTTCGACAGTGAGGACAACCTTTATCTGGTGTATAACTTCCAGGATAGGATCGAAAAATTTGACGTCAATGGAGGGAGGCTGTGGTCGCGTTCGCTCCTGGGCATAAAAAAGATAAAAACCAAAAAGGTCGGGCCTTGGGAAGTTCCTGATAAGATCGTCTTCAAGGATATCGTTTTCGACAGTGAAGATCGGATGTATATCCTGGGCGGAGGTCACTCCGCAAATCCTAGCCGAGATGTGTATGTGCTTAATCCTGATGGAAAACTCTTGACCACTTTCACATTGCCCGAATCCAGCCATTGCATTTATATCGATTCGAACAATTTTCTGTACTCTCGGGCAAACGATGGCATCACTCTCAAAAAATACAGGATCCAATGGCCAATCTCGTCACAACCTGCGATGTAGTCCCCTGTGATGTAGTCCCTTGTGATGTAATCACCCGCTATGTAATCACTTGCGATGTAATCAC
>JBATYS010000230.1:0-8205 GCA_049674205.1 Candidatus Aminicenantaceae bacterium | reverse complement strand
ATGTTGATTCTTTTTATTTGAATTGATATTCTTTGCCCGCCAGGCTATGGGAGAAAAGTGGCAATCAAATGCCCAGAGTGAGACCACAAGAATCCAGACGATACTTTTTACTGCGGCAAATGTGCTTCTCTCCTCATGCCCTGCTTTAAAAAACTCATGGAGCGTGTAAAACGCGAATGGGAGAATTTTGAGGTATAAGACGAAACATCGAGCAGAATGAAGATGTGGCTCACTTTGTATTTATATGGTCAGTTAAATTCAGCGAAGAATAACTTTAAGACCTCATCAACGTATTAGGAAACAGATTTGCACTATTAACAAAACTTACAAATAAAAGGAGAATAAAAACATGATGAAAAAAGTAAGCACATTTGTCTTTGGATTGTTTTTTTTGGTGCTGATTGCCACAACCAGTTTGAATGCCGATACGAAAGCCGACGTGGAGAAAGTGATCCGATCATCCTATTTTAATGGAGCGTTCAACGATTTGGATACAGAGAGCATGCGCAAAGGATTCCATCCTGATTTTGCGATCTTCTCTGCTAAGGGTAACACAATCAGCCGATATCCTATTGATGAGTGGATCAAGAGTACTGAAACACGAAAGCAGGACCCCAACTTCGATAAAGCACAGGCCAAAATGGATTGTAAGATCGCCAGCCTTGACGTTACCGAAGAATGTGCCGCAGCTAAGATTGAAATATCAAAAAATGGGAAGATGGTCTTCACCGATTATCTATCCTTATTGAAATTCGACGATGGCTGGAAAATCGTTGCCAAGGTCTATCATTCCCATCCAAAATAAAGTCGTTCGATACAGAAGTGTGAATTGATTATGTTTTGTCCTGGTGACAAAAACTAGGGGAAAGAAAGATCTATGGGGATAAATTCCCGTTATAACCAAGTCGATGGAGCCATTTTCAGACGCCTGATCGACATAGCAGGCCCTAAAGCAGTGTTGAATGATGATGAGGCTCGAGAGAAATATTCTACTAAAGAGGAAATTTTTCAGATAGTGAGGCGGGTGCCTATGTAGACATTTCCCGTTGTTCCGTGGATGGAGATGATGTCGTGCTTGCGGATCAGGTGACGGACATCTCCATTTTTCTCGGTGATCACAGCTTCGTGCTTGCGTGCGTTGACGTGAAGGCCAGCGGCGCTCATGACTGCGCAGTAGTCGCTGTCTTCGATCCCGTTGATCGCGATAGCAGCATGTGATGTCGAGCCGCCCTTGGCCGCAAGTAGTGCATCTGCGGACAGTATCAACGGAATTTGCTCCGGTGCTGGACTTTCCAGGAGTAAGATCACGCCATCCACATCATCCCGTTTGGAAAGATCTTCCTTAGAGATCTCCGCGAGGTCCATTTTATCGAAGGCGACAACACCGCGGAAAGCACTGCCGCGGATCCCTATACCGCGCGCTGCCTCTTCACCCGGATCTTCGAATGCTCGCTCTTCCTTGTTTTTACCGACCTCCGCCGCCCGGGATTGAAGGATGCTCAGAACACCGTTTTCTACTGTGAACTCGACTTCCTGGTCTGTCCCCATGAACCGCCTCAATTTGGCAATATTGTGGCGCAGGCGGCGATTGAGCATCGGCATGTATGTTACGAGTTCGTCGATGGGTCTGAACGATATCGATTTTGTCAACCCACCCACAAGGTCTTCACCCGCGGCAGAAAACTTGAAGTCTCCTGTTTGCGCACGCAGACCCAACTTGGTCACGCGCGTCCTGGGTATCACTCCGGTCAGTGAGGCCCGTGTTTCATCCATGCCGACACGGATCTCTTCATTTTTCCGGTTTCCCAGCGCCATCTCTTGGACGATCGCAACCGTCTGCCAGGAGTTGCAAATCCCCTTGATCTCACGATATCGTCGCGCAGCCTCACTATCCCAAGAGCGGAACACCGCGTGTATGGCCGTGAATAATTGCTTGATCGGGTCTCTGAGTATTTCCTCCAGAGCATCACCATGTCCCTTCTCGCGCAGGATATCTTTTGTCCACTCAGCGATCTCTTTCATCCCTTCCCAGGGAAGATCGTATTTATACTTGACCTTGTAGCGGCGCTTGATTTCTTCCACAACATTGTATGATTCGATGTCGACACCCCATACATCCTGTCCGTAGATCGCAAGAAACCGCCGGTAGGCATCGTATGCACACCATGGGTCCTCGACAGCTAAACCGCTGGCGATCTCTTCGTTCATACCTACAAACAGCACTGTCGACAATATTCCGGGCATAGAGAAGACCGAACCGCCGCGAACAGCGAGCAAGAGGGGATGTTTAGGACTGCCGAATATTTTTGTGACACCGTCCCGTTCGGCGATGTCTGCCTCGAGGATCTTCAAATGATCGACGACTATTTTTTCCATGTCCTTATCTGCAGACCCTTGCAAACCGCTTTTTAGCAATGTTGTGGGAAGGATAAAACCATCCCGGGTCGGCAGGTTCATATAGCTGATATAGATGAGTCCAGACCCTTTGCTTCCGTAGAGATTGCGGAGGTTGCATGCGGGATCATCGCTTTCGACTTTCTGTTTGATATCGTTCCTGTGAGACAGGTGGATAACATCAAATGGCTCGCAAGGTGAAGCTGAGTCGACACGCTCACCTACAGTGCTGATTTCATCCTCATCCTTAGTTTCGATGAAAGAGTGTGCAATATCTGTAAAATACGCGATACTGTTGAGGTCGTGCATGTACCTCTTCATGTTTGCAAGTGCTGCCTGAAGCTCTTCCTCACTGAAACCGATCTTTTCGCGCTTCCGCTCGAATGGAGTGAGCACTCGCTGGACGAGATGGTGATAGTTCCGATGGATCTGCTCGAGGATGTTCCTGACTTCAGCGTATGTCCTGTTCGCATCCCTGAGCATAGCTGCAAGGTCATGGAGCTGTCGTGAGTGAAGACCATCATGGGTTAAGCTCAACACGCAGATATGTATGATCTCCAAACACTGTGCAAAATCGACACCTTTTTCCTCATATTCACTGGCGATTTGGCGCAGAGTGAGGTAGCTCATCTCTTCAAGAAGGCAGTCGAGCTGGAGCAGCATCAGGCGCTGTTCGGGAAAGGCTCTCTTGACTAGAGAATCCCGCAAGTTTTTACGCAACCGAGAGATCCTTGTGAAGGTTGTGTAAAACTCATTGTGGTCATACGAAGCAAAGACATCATCGAGCTCACTGAACATACTTGTCTGGTAGGCCATTCGAGCATCTTTGATAAACTGATCGACACACCTCTTAAGCTCCTCTTCAACGCGCTCTACGTCGAAGGATGGATCATCCGGCTTGAGACCAAGGAGAGAGTCCAACTCCTGTACGGTGTCTTTAGCGATAGGCAAGTGATCTGTGAAATCCAGGATGCGGCTCTTGATGATGCGGAGGTGATGATAATAAACCCATCTGTTTCTATCCTTCATCCCATCCACAACAGCGTTCATCTCGGCGTTGAGGCTTTTGCCGAATTCACAACTGATGAGAGTCGAATCGTATTCGGTCTGCCACTCGCGGATCCTGCCGATGGTTTCGGCGCTGCCCAACAGCTGCTCGAGGTTCTGGATGATGTGCTCCACGGACTGTTTGGGGGGATCGAGTTTCCGGGCTTTTTCGTCAGCCGGTGCCAGTTCAGGAGCCCCCACTTCTTCTAATTCTTCCTTCTCACCCGTTTTTAGATAGGTCAGGTATGCGGATGCAAGCTTCAGAGTATGCTTCCCCATGGCATGGTGTGTGCTGCGCCGGAGTTCATTGACGATCGCACTTCCCCTGATATGGATCTCAGCAAGATTGATGGTTTCATTCCACAATCGATCGATGAGTTTTGGCCTTGTGACGACTGCGGCGATATCTCGAACGAGCATGCGCACGAGAAAGGGTAATCGGTCTGAGATAGGCGAGTTGACGAAGCGTTTGAGCTCCTTGAACAGGCTGTGTACCTCCGACTGCAAGTTTTTTGCGTTGAGCTGTTTCTTGAAAGAGAACAAACTCAAACGAGCGACCAGGTTCCGCATTACATACACAGCCTCGCTGCGGTTGGCGCTCTCATTGATGTTGTGGAGATGTTCGACGAAATCCCGGATCCTGCCAACACGGATGGGTACAACGCGTTTGGCTTCGAGGAAGCAAAGCTCGTTCTCCAGATCGATGGGATCACCCTTTATTCCCGCCACTTGCTTTAGCAGTTCGTCTGTGAAGATCTTCCCATTGGGGAGAGGGAGTGTGAGTACAGTCTCGCTGATCCCATCATGAACGTTATGCACAACGAGGGTGTCACTGGCAAGGTAAGGGATGAACATCTGATCGGATGTGATAAATACTCGGTTGTTGACGATCCCGAAGCGCTCGGTCCGCAAGGCAATGTTTTGTTTGACCTTTATATATTTATGCAGAGCATCGTGTCTGGTCACGCTGTCTGCCTCATCCCGATAAACAGCGAAAAGTTCGGTGTTGACAGCAGCGATCCAGGACTCTTCTTCTGCGGTCAAAGCGCCACGTCTAATCGAAGTTGACAGAGATGGAGGCTCTATCTCTGCCAAAGCTTCTTCATCTTTAGGGGGGCTTGTTATTGTCGATTTCCCTACCTCTCGGAGTTGCTCATTACTCCATGATAAATCTCCACCAGAATCGCTATAAGCCTCGCTGTAGATTCCTGTTAAATTTCGCAACTCTTCATGGAGTTGCTTTCCTTCTGTTTCCAGTCCCTGGTTCACCTTTTGCAAGGCGTTGATGTAGTCAGCGAATCGGCTGCCTCCGATCTTGACGTTGTTCATTCGGGTGAGCTTTTCGATGATGGCCAGCATCTCCTCACGCAGAATCTCATAGAGATCCTGGCCTTTGAGATGTGCCAATCCCCGCGCTATCGCCAGAGATACGGACAGCATGGCGTTCATCCCGAGGTTCTGCTTCCGCTGCATCACATGGATACGCTCGTTGACAGATGTCGATTTACTGATCTTTCCCCGGCGCTCTGCGACATGAAGCTCGAGTGAAAGCAGGATCTGGTCGATGTCCCTCAGTGTAAGTCCTGTTACGATCTTTTTAGCAAACGCCGGTGCGATAACCGTACTGATGTTTTCGATCGCGTTGAGGCATCCTTTTCCTTCATATCTCTGCACGCGCTTGAAGAGCGCTAGAAGCTCGTCGTCTGTCAGCTCTTTTATATGTGTCTCTTTGACGCTTTCTTCGAAAGCGTATACGCCAGGTTCACGCTCGATGAACAGCTCCGGATGACGGTTTATGACCTCGGGATACTCCGCGCGCTCAAACACAGAATCGACGAGATGGATGGCCTCACCTGTTCCCGCAGATGTCCCGAGTGGCGTGGCTCCCTTGAATTTTAATACCACACCTGAATCGGGCAGTGAGAATTCGACCGTCGCACCCACCGTGGGAATACCCGCATTGGTGGGTTCTTCGTAAGCATATATTCTGCGGATTATGGGACTCTGGTCGGTCTTAACCTCATTCTGTTCCATTCCATCCAGGCCACGCTGCATGAGCTCTGTCACAGCATGGTACTTAATCAACCGCTCCGTGTTGGCGCCACCGCCTGCTTTGAGGCCAAGAGCATTGACAGCCAGTGCGATCTGCGCTTCCATGTCGTCGTTGGGACTCTTGGAACGGTGTGACACGACAAGCTCCATCCCCTTGCCCAGTGCTACCAGCATAGCGATGATCGTCTCATAGAGGGAGCCGATCTGATTGGCCTTAATAAGAACCGTGTTTATGAGCCCTTTGGATGCGGCCATTGCGATCGTGGCGTCGTTTGTAGTCACCAGGTCGTCACCGATCACAAAGATGCGATCGCCCAATGAGGACAACAGTTTTTCCCAGCCCTCGAAATCATTTTCCGAGAATCCGTCCTCGATGGAGAGGATCGGGATCTCGTATTCCTTGATGGCCTTGATGTAGATGTCTAGGACCTCCTCTCGACTCATCACGGTTTGGGTTTTGTCGCGCCAGAACAAGTACATCCCCACGCTGTCGGGGACTTTGAACTGCTTCCGGTATGCGATCTCGAGCTCGGACATGGCCGGGTCCAGAGCGATGGCTACATCGATGCCGGGCCGGTAGCCGCACTCTTCGATGGTCTGAGTCATCATGGCCCAAAGACGTAACTCGGGCAGGGGATAGGTACCGCGCTCAATGTAGGGAGCGATGCCGCCCTCGAGCCCGATGCCCATGACACGGCAGCCCTCAGCCTTTTCGATGATCTCTTTGAGGCGATTCTGGAGCCGCACGGTCATTTCCTGGGCTTCCTGGTAATCCCGCGCCCCCAGGATCAGGAACATCGCCTCCTGCATGCTGATGTTCGACTCGGGGTACTCCTTCTCCGTGTGGCGTCCGCCCATGCCGCAATTGCGAAACTGCCAAGGAGCGGTAACAGGTCCGAGTTGGGGATGCGTGATCTCCTGGATCCGGCTATTGAGCATGCGTTTGCGTGCTGCTATCGAGCTCTCCCACCAGGCTTCACCTCGAACAACCGATGCGGCCCTGTCCTTTGCACGTCGCTCCCGCTCGCGGAACTCCTTGTATTTGCCGGGATCTGCGAAAAGGCGGTCAAGAAGTGCAACTAGACCGATGCCCAGACAGAGTCGTCCCGCGTAGATTGCAAATGTCACATCTAGAACAAGCCCGATTGGCAGAAAAATCACTGCAGGGGGTAGAAAGATCAGCGCCACATTGCGGCTCATCCGAGGCCCTGCTGCGGCAACGGCAAAGTTATAAGGTGCGTCGGGATAATAATTGAGCCCTTCTTTCTTTATCCCGATGGCCTTTCCGTAAGGAGCGAGGAGGAAAATCCGGATCAATCCTAAAAAACGCTGGAGCACACTTTTTTTTAGTGTTCGATTTGCCTCCTCCTGCGAGCTGTCATTGAGCGCGTTGAGTTTTGCTGCTGTGAGGAAATGACCCATCTCGTGCAGTGCGATCCCCGAGTGGAAGGTGATGTACATGAAAAGCGCTGAGAAAATCGTCTCCGGACTGATGAAGATGAACTTAAGCACCTCACCTTTGAGGATCTCTACAGCGGGCAGCGCCAACACGGACGAAATAAATGCGACATGAAAAGAGACCAGGATGTGATTTGCGATTACCCACCCTTCCTGCAGAAACACTGCAGGTTTAGCTTTCGATCGGATGTTGCGTTTCGGTAGCGAGTGGTCCCTGTCACTGTTTCGGACATTATATTGTGGATGTTGTTTCAGTGATGAAGGGGGAGCCTCTGAGAGATCGGTCTTAGTTTTGCCCTGACCAGCTGGGCCGCTAAATAGTTCCGTTGAAATATGAAAGTGTTGATTTTTCATAGGCGAAAATGAGGGCGAGCGTCCAAGCAACTCATCTTGTCATCTTTCCGATTCTAACAAAGGCCCAATTCAAGAGTCAACCATTGCTTTTCTTATTATTCAGAGTAATGTTCCAACTGAGAAATTCTACCCTCCAAGTTTAGTTCCAAGTTTAGTTTGACTCTTCCCGCCTGAATTTATATCCTATTGTAAGCAAAAGGACTTGAGGATATGCGCTGTTCTGAATATGATATAAAAAATCCTGAAGACTCGAAGTATTGGCGGGAAAGCAAGGCAAAATAAGTATGGGAGGAAAACCTTTATCAATATATGCCCTAAGTGTCATTCATAATTACTGATTTTCATTATTATGGAAGATAAATTGAGTCGAAAAAACAGGACTCGGAAAAGTGACCTTTTTATATTGTCGGTTTTGTTATGCAGTCTGTGGCTTTTTCTCTTTTCTTGGATTGCCTGCCAAACCAAAAGTGAAGAAGAATTTCGATTCCTGTTTGTGTCGGACCTTCATTTGTTTCCAGGCGAAGATTCGGTGAGCAGAGTTAACCGTGCTGTCGAACAAATAAATGGCTTAAAGCCCAAGCCTGATTTCGTGATTATGGGGGGAGACCTGATCGAGAATATGTATGTTCGGGATCATGAAAGTGCCGTTGGATTGTATGACTTGTACGAAGAATTCACCGCTCGGTTGAATATACCCGTATACAGTGTCATCGGCAACAATGATGTGGTGCCAGTGTTTGAAGGGAGCCCCGTTGGAGGAACACAAGACCAAGACGGGAAAGATATGTTTAGAGAACGTTTGGGCAATGGCAAAACCTATCGTTCTTTTGACCATAAAGGCTGGCATTTCGTTTTACTGGATTCGATCGAAAGGGATGAGGGGGGGGCATATAGGGGATA
>JBATYS010000229.1:0-3560 GCA_049674205.1 Candidatus Aminicenantaceae bacterium | reverse complement strand
TCTATGATCTCACTCTGGATGAGTTTCTCAATCGCCAGAATTTTCTCAATTCTCTGAATCCCGAGCATGAGAACACCCTGATTCGAGCACCTTTTTTTGTTCACTTGACGAGAGACTGTGGGTCCTTGTTGGCAGAGATGACAAAAAAGAATCAACCAATGGCCATACTCTTGGATGAGTTTGGGGGGGTCTCAGGAATGGCCACGGCAGAAGACATTGTGGAGGAGGTCATCGGAGAGATCGTGGACGAGTACGATTCTATTCCTCCCAATATGATCATTAAAGATCCCTCAGACCCCTCGAGTTATCTCGTCTCAGGGTCTACGAGTCTTCGGAGTGTCAATAAACGGCTGAAGCTCAATTTGAACCTTTCGGTTGCTGACACGATCAGCGGGTATGTCATCAGTCTTTTAGGAGCAATCCCCTCTGTCGGCGAAAGCAGAGTGGACAGCTCTAGTAAAGTGTCCTTTGAGGTCCTCAAGATGAAGGGAAAACGGATAGAGCTCGTAAAGATTCAGTCAAGACAGAGGAAAACGGAAAAAAAAGAAGATATTTCTTCTTCCTCCTCCTCTTCCTCCTTCATGTCTGTTTTACTCTTTTTCGGGCTCTGTTTCACATTCTTCAATTCCTCTGGCAGAGTGGAAGAGGTATCGATCGGTACGCATCCTGTAGCCGCATTCGTGCTTCTCCTGATGATATCCCTCGGGCTCCTTGCATTCTATGCAGGTTCTGAAACCGCTGTTGTTTCCGCATCCCGTTCCAAAATCAATGTGCTCGCACAATATGGGGATAACCGCGCTAAAATAATTAAGAAACTCCTCCAAGAACCCAACAAAATGCTGGGAATAGTGCTTGTCGGCACGAACTTAATGGCTGCGGCGGCTGGTGTGGCAGGGTTACGTCTGACCCAGCATGCTCTCTCAGGCAACGAAGAACTGATAGAAATCGTGAATACCTTAATCATGACATTCATCATCCTTCTGTTCTGTGAGATCCTTCCAAAAACCATATTCCGGGCGAAAGCAGACACCCTTGCCTTAAAAAGCGCTTTTGGATTGCGAGTGTCTTCCGTATTTCTCTATCCCATCTCTTCGTTAGTCACAAAGATCACCGATCCTTTGATCAGGATCTCCAGAGAGGAAAACAGAGAGGAAAGGTTCCGCATTATGCGTGAGGAACTCAAGCTGCTGGCCAAGATGGGAGAAGAAGAAGGAACACTCAAAAAAGCACAGCTCCGGATGATCCACAGCATCTTGGATTTGGAAAGCCGGAAGGCCGGAATGATCATGACCCCTCTCGTCGGCATTGTTGCCGTCCCCGAGAACTGTGATTATGATTCTTTTCTGAAAACCGTGGCGGCCACAGGCTTTTCTCGCATTCCAGTCTACAAATACAGGATCGATAACATCGTTGGTCTGGTCAACGTCTTGGATGTCTTGTACGCAAAGAGTCAGTCACCGACTATTTACCCTCACATCCAAAAAAGTATCCTCCATATCCCCAAATCCAAAAATATTTTCCCTCTATTAAGGCAGCTCATAACAACCAAGAAATTTATGGCCTTTGTTGTGGACGAATATGGAGGCGTGGTCGGGCTGGTGACCATTGAGGATCTGGTCGAAGAGATCATGGGTGATATCCGTGACGAGAAAGACATCGAAGAGGAAAAAGTCATTCGCAAGATCAGTGATCGAGTGATCGACTGTGAGGGAAAGGCCGAAATATATGCGTTGAATCATACATATGACACGTCGATCCCGGAAGGTGACTACGAGACAATCGCAGGATATCTTATAGAAAACATGCAAAAAATCCCCAAACAGGGAGAGAACTTTGAGACGGATGACTTCAGGATCCTGATATTGGAAGCGAATGAGAAAAGCATCAAACGTGTCAGGATTTTGCAGAAGTGAGAGCAGAATAAGACCGGATACTTATTTGTCACTGAGAATCGGGTGAGCACCAAAGGATGCACCATTGAAATTTAATTCAATCTCTTGAAAGACCCCATATATTAAAGGTATGATGATATTGAAAAACATCGCTGAAAATTTCAGTTAGAAAATTCGATCCATTTAGATACTCAATCCGATATAAGCCAATGCATGAAGATTTTTATACATCTAAAAAAAGAAAAAAAAAGTGGAAGAAGCGCGTTCTTTTCGGGCTCCTCATTTTCCTGACGATTGCCATAGTCGGAGGATTAGTCACTCTCCATACGACAAAATTCAAACTGTACGTGTTTTCCAGGATCGACCAACTCCTCCGAACAAATGCTAACCTGTCCATTTCAGCCGGCTCCTTCAATTTTAACGTGTTCCGCCTCAGCGCCTCGTTCGAGGACTTAAAAATTATTCCGTTAGCTCCAGAGGATTCGATCTTACAAAGTTTTGTCGCTCAAAAGCTTACCGTCAATCTTTCATTCATGACATTGCTCGGAAAAAAGGTTCATATTCAGAAATTTCACATCACAGAGCCCGAGGTGCGGCTCAGCATGACAAAGAGAATACCGTCTGCAACGAAAAAAGTGATACCGCCCAGGAAAAAGCCTCTTTCCCTTAGAATCGACGATTTCCAGCTGGACAACGGCAAAATCGATTACCAGGACAGAGAATATCCGATCACCGCGTTTATCGACGATATATCCATAAACATTCATTTCCAGGAAAATAATGAGTTCCACAAAGGGATTCTTTCGACGCAGTCCGGGGAATTCAAGATTTTCGAATCTCAATTCTCTCTGGATGAATTCCTAGCAGAACTGACATTCGATGACAACTCTATCCAAATCACACGTTTTCTTTATAAAACGGAGCCATTCGTCGTGAGCGCATCGGGTCGCATCCAGGATTACCAGGAAAATCCACGATACCTTTTTACGATCCAAGGAACTCTCCAGATGGATTTCCTCAACAGGATACCCGAGATCGGGCAAAACTTCGAGGGGATCCTGTCGGTCACGGCATCCATAAATGGCACAGGATCCGATCTCACATTGGACGGCCACGTGCAAGGAAAAGACATCCTTGTGGCTGACATTCCCTTGAAGAAACTGGAGGGGGACTTTGAAGGCGATAAAACTCGTATCGTTTTGCGCAACCTCGAGATTGAGGATTCAGACGGAAACTTGAAGGGGGAGCTGGCTTTATCTCTGCTTGAAAAAGGAGACTCGACTGCTGAGTTCCAGTGGACTTCTTTAAGGCTTTCCACACTCAAACACTGGATGCCGAACTTTGCTCATCTTCCTTCCACTGTAACCAGCGGATATATCGCTGCTAAATGGAGAGAACGAACACTCGATTCTATCGATGCGAAAGGAGAGATTCGATTTGATTCCTTGCAGAAAGCTCTTTCCGCCAACGAGGAGCGTATCGATCTAGAAGGGAATGTTTCATTCCATGCCAATAACGGGATCATAAATGTTTTACCAAGCTCAGTGCGTTTAAACCGAATTGCATTAGTCGTTTCAGGCAACCTGGGTCCCGGAAAACAATTCAATTTGATGTATCAACTAGAATCGAAGGACCTTAAAGACGCAGAAAGGCTCTTGGCCCAATTGA
>JBATYS010000228.1:0-3356 GCA_049674205.1 Candidatus Aminicenantaceae bacterium | reverse complement strand
AATTGAAAGCCAAATTAAGGATCTCCTATTTGTCATTTAACAAACTCCTTTGTATTTTAATGTTTTAGGTGTAAATCCTTCAGAACATCCCAAGCATTTTGATTGTCTTTTTTTATTCCTCACCCAGAAACTCCGCGATGTTTTTCATGTATTCTCTTCGGGCAGCAGATCCAATGCTTTTCCTATGAATGTCTCGGATTTGTCTCTACAGTAACCCGGAGCTGTGTCGAAGTAATTGATCCCGAGTTCGACAGCCCGATGCACCGTACGGATAGCCCTCTCCTCATCCTTCGGGTCAAACCGCATCCCCCCAACCCAGGACAGATACTTTTTCCCCTGTCTTGCCGAATTCCTTATAGCGCATGGTATTTCCTTTTGTTATGAAAGAATTCATCGGATACATATCCGGTTAAACAATAATTATATAGAACTGAGGTGAGTGAATAAAGAAGGAATAAAACGCTGAAGTAAAAAATTGGACAGGGGATAAATGTTGCCTACATTTCTGTCGATAGTGCAGTTGGAATCTGCAGCCAACCCCTGTTGCCCTGCTGAGTTTTGACAAACCAGAATTCTTCAAATTTAGCGAGAACGGAGAATTCTTCTCCGGCACCGATCGATTCAACTGTAGCCGCATCTTCTCTTGGGGCCTCTCTTATGGGATTGGAGAATGAGATGAATTGATATTCGAGTGTTTCGTTTAAGGATTCCACACTCCCAGCAAATATATATCCAGATCTATTGTCGGGGAGAAGGACTCTGTATCTATCACCCGCAGCGGCCAGAACCTTGATGGGTGAATGCAAGCCAAGGGATGCAATCCGTTCAGAGCGTGAATCGTAAGATATGTTTACATTTAAGGTTGATTTCTGAACCCGCATCCAGCGGCCTAGAGCCTCCAAATCGACTGTGAGAGGAGAAAGCTTACCTTTGGGTTGAGTGATGTAATCAATGGGGTCGATAGGACCATATCCAATTTCATACGTCCCGAAGTGCAGATGGGGAGGGGTTGTTCTTGCGTTTCCCGTGTTTCCCACAGTGCCGATGACCTGTCCGGGTTCTACCCAAGTGTGCCTTTTGACATCCTGTTTTTGGAGGTGAGCATAGTATATGTGCAGTGAGCGTTTCGAGTCTTTCAACCATATAACGCGGCCGCCGGTGAGGTCATCCCCCACATACACGACGTGCGCCCGTGAGGCTGCAACGACCGGAGTGTGGCGGGGCGCAAAGACATCCACTCCGTGGTGGCGGCGACGTCCTCCGTCGCGAGGTGCACCAAATCCGCTGCCGATGGCCCGACTATCGTAACCGGCCACTGGAAATTCCAATGCTGCGACATTCCTGATCGTCACTCTACACTGGCCTCCGCGGAGAAGTTCTGTTTGGAGACGGACAACGTATTGGGCATCCCGTCGGGGCTCGAACTCCAAACGGTTCTCCTGTGTGTCGGCGCTGGCTACGCGCATCCATTCATCAGAGGATACTCCCCTGACACGATAGAGATCGATAAAGAGTTGTCCTGTCTGAAGTCCCTGAACATCGACATCCACTTCGATCCGTTGACCCCGTATGACATCAAAGCGGTACCCCACCGCGAATGCCACTGCCGGGTCCACGTAGAAGAATTCCTCGAAGGGAGTTGAGATCGTGATGGGGGCATTGAGGGCTTTTTTTGATGCCTCAATCCAATTCCCGCCCAAGGCCGTTTCCGCCACGCCGGCTTGATCGAGAGAATGGAGATACGCATCATGTGCATGAGTAGGTCGGTAGGGCTCGGGCACTTTTTCTTGCTCGCACGCCACAAGACAGAGGAGAAGGAATGGAAAAATAGTATATAGAATATGTCTGATTTTCATGTCTTTACCATCAGCAATATACATGCCAATACTTTTTGAATAGCGGGCTTGATTCTCATCTGAAAAATTATGACATAGATATTTCACCATATGATCATCCTTAAAACTATATTATAGTGCAGACGTCAAACACAAATCCTGATCGACTAATGTGGTCTCCAAGTCGTGCCCTCAATCGTAAATGTCCTAGGCAATATCCACACGTTCTTTTTAGTTTCTTCTTAAGAACGATCAAACCATTGATTTTTTTATAGGGATAAGTATAACTTCAGATACGGCATGCAAAAATGGAAAGGGGAAAACCATGACACATAGAATAAAATCATCGGCAGTGTTTCTGTTGGTAACATTTTTGGTGCTGACACACTGCGTCTCTGAAAAGAAAGCCGATATTCGAGAAACCACAGAGACTCTCCTTACATATGCCTATGGCGATCCGGATCCTGTGCCTATTTTAACACGCTCGAGCCTCTGGGGGCGGGGAACTCGACTCTATCCCTATACTTTTATTGATAAATATAGCACTATCGGCAAAGAAAGGGATTGGAATGTCGTGTACCTGGAAAATCCTTATATCAAGGTGGCTGTCTTACCGGAAGCCGGGGGCAAAATCTGGGGAGCAACAGAGAAATCCACACAAAGGGAATTTATCTATACCAACCATGTCATGAAGTTCAGGGAGGTCGCACTCAGAGGACCTTGGACATCAGGTGGGATTGAATTCAATTTCGGTATCGTCGGCCACACTCCATCAGGAGCGCATCCAGTCAACTATCTCCTGAAGAATAACCCAGATGGAAGTGTTTCTTGTGTGGTTGGCAATATGGACCTGCCTTCCCGCACCCGCTGGAGTGTCGCGATTACAGTACCTAAGGATAAAGCCTTTTTTGAAACCAGGACCTTCTGGTACAATCCAACTCCATTGCATCAGTCCTATTATGCGTGGATGAATGGTGCCATACATACGGCAGATGATCTGCAGTATATATTTCCCGGCCGTTTCCATATTGCTCATAATTTTTCCGAACCTTTAAGACCATGGCCGAATGATTCCGAAGGCCGAGATCTGTCCTGGTATAAAAACAATGATTTTGGTTCATATAAAAGTTACTTCACAGTCGGGGAGTACGAGGACTTTTTTGGTGGTTACTGGCATGATGTTGACTTTGGATTTGGGCACTGGGCGCATTATGATGACATGCCGGGCCAGAAGGTTTGGATTTGGGGACTTTCACAGCAGGGAATGATCTGGGAAGACCTTTTGACCGACAGTGATGGCCAGTACAGCGAACCCCAGGCGGGTCGGTTTCTTAACCAAAACGATCACGGATTTTTCACACCTCATTCGGCCGATCAATGGCGGGAGATCTGGTTTCCTTATAAAGATATCGGTCCTATGGTTAAAGCTACTCCTCATGCTGTATTGCATGTGGAACGAACTCAAAAGTCTTTGACTGTGAACCTGTGTTCTCTGCAGGCGTTAGACGATGACTTGGTGAT
>JBATYS010000227.1:0-1806 GCA_049674205.1 Candidatus Aminicenantaceae bacterium | reverse complement strand
AGCCAGAACGGAGAGCAACCAAAGAGTGAACAACCAAAATAAAGTCTTCCGCATTCGTTCCCTCCTAATCTCTATAAATAGTTAAAATAGAATTTCCAGATCGCCTTTCTGGAAGAATAATATAAATGATTGCCATTCCTTTTGTTGAAAAAAGAATAGACATTTTTAATGAATAATCCAGAAAGGTTACTTAATGAGATAAAGCTTAATCTGGTGGCCGTCGATGAATTTACAGCCATTCTCAGTGTAGACCCCGGATTCCTCGAAAGCGATCCGGACATCCTGGCCGTCCCACTCAGGAATGCTGGATGTGGAGCTGTATTCGATCGCATAACATGTGTTTGGGTAGAGAGGGTATTCTCCGCACAGTTCACTGCCTTCTGGAGCGCGTCCCAAGGGCCTGGCATCCATCGGAGGCCCAGCGGCATGACCATGGATCCCCAAAGGATGGGAATAGATCAACGGCCTCAGGCCTGCCGCCTCTCCCTTTTCCATAGCGGACTTTACAATCTCATTCCCCGAGCGACCGGTCTGGAATTCCCCCCTGAAGATATCACCCAGCCTGTTTGCTCTCTGTAGTGCCTCTTTGATTCCTGGGGGAGCATCCTCTTCGCCGATATGGCGGACATAGGCCTGCCACTGCATGTCTGTGCAAAGATCGAGATAGACGATCCCCACATCACAGTGGAGGACGTCGCCGCGTTGGATGACATTGGGATTATCCTTGTATTTGTCGTCTAGTTTTTTGTGCCTCTGGATAGAAATGGATGGCTGGAACCATGTGCGCAGTCCGAGATCAACGACCTTCTGCCTGGTCCACCAGACAACATCGTCCGTGGTCGTTATCCCGGGTGTTATCACTTTGTTCGAGTAAAACTCGGCAATGACGTCATGGGCGATCCCCGCAATATGCCTGTAGAGACTGAGTTCCTGGGGGCTTCGGGTTTCGAGCCAGCCGATACAAAGATTCTCAGCGGATACTAGCCGGGATGACAATTCCGGCCCCAGTGCCTTTTCCAGTTTCTTGTTTAAAGATGATGACAAGCCATCCCCAAAGGCCCATTTTTGAGAGACATTGATCCCTATTTTTTTGGGATTTCGTGTCTTAATAAATTCAGCCAGGCTCTCGAATTGTTTTTTGGTCTTGTCTAACCAGGTAGGCTTATAGAAATCGCCAATGCCATAATATCCCCCTGATAGCTTTTCGACGCCCTGTTCCTCACCCAAGTCGTGGAAGATGAGGATGGATGTGCGGCGAGCATACATGTGAGGCTCGGGGACCATACTCATATACACAGGATCTTCGTTGTATTCCCTGTTGATGACAAGCCACATGTCGATGCCTTCCCTTCTCATCACTTCGGGAATGATGTAGTCCAACCTCCACCTCAAGATATCGTTCATCACCTTCGCTCTTATTCTCAAAGGCAGGATGTTGTGACTGTCCTCCACCGCAGCGACGCCATAGTCTTGCGAATGCGCGGTGCTTATCATTATGCAAAAAACTGCCACCGCTAAAATTCTCACATTTTTTTTGTTAATCATCCCATCCACCTCCTAATAATTTTTTTTCCAGCCCGTTTTTCCATGCTATTTGGCTTATCCTGAGCGGTCCGTTCGGGGAACAGTCCCTACATTTATTTATAGCGCCAGAGCGCTGCATCCTCGCCGGAAGGTGTGTTCTTCACAATGTGATCTGACATCAGCCGCAGAAGCTCCGCCCCTCTTGGTCCCCAACAATGGGGTTTTCTATCCCCGTACTCGACGACACCATCATAATAGGGATTTTTTGTTCTTTCGAGGAAT
>JBATYS010000226.1:0-2036 GCA_049674205.1 Candidatus Aminicenantaceae bacterium | reverse complement strand
CGCTTTATGGGGACCACATAGTTAATCCCCTGGATCAGTTTTTCAAAGATTGCGAACTCCTGGAGGGATTTCTTTTCGGGAGATTCGGGCCATTCTTCGGGGATACCGATGGGTGTGATACAGATCTGTTCGAAGTTATCGGGAATTTCAAAGGCTTTTTTCACGAGATCCGGAGGAAGAGCATCCGTGATGAACACAGTGCCATACCCCAACGCCCTGGCAGCAAGGATCAGATATCCAGCCGCAAGGGAACCGTCTTTGATGTTGTAGCCGGGATACCGGGAATTTTTATCGGTCAGGACAACGACATAAACGGGAGCGGAGAGATAGTTGCCGACTCTCTCCATGGTGCGTGCTTTGATCGAATCCAGCTTGTTGGGGTCGAAACCTTCCTGTTTCTTCGCTCTTTCCAGTGAAGCATCGACGATCTCATCCCTCAACCGGTCGAGCCTGTTCCGGTCCTGAACAACTAAAAACTTCCAGGGCTGCTGATTTCCGGATGTGGGCGCAGTCCGGGCCATATCCAGGATCTTCATGATGTGCTCTTGCGGGATGGGTGTAGATTTAAATTTTCTGACCGAACGGCGATTTTTAAACACATCGAAGAGATACTCTTGTTCAGGTGTATACGTGGCTTTTGTGGTCACCTTCTTTGAGGCTGTTTGGGTTTCTCCAACCTGAACTGGAGCTGCAGGTTTGATCGTGAGATTCGCAAACGTGCCGGCCGATGTGTTGCCGCACCAGACACCGACCGAGCCTTGACTTATTCCATGCTTCAGATCTTCGACGACAAGACAAGGCGATTCGGCATCATTGACGAACACTTCGGCTTTTACACCAGAGACAACTAATTTGACATGAAACCACTCATCGGGCGGGAAGTCGACAGCTGCCTCATACTTCTCAGGCGCTGTCTCCCGCAGATAGTACCAAGTGTGTTTAGGATTGCTGATGTATTGCACAGTATGTCCCCGCCGAACCGGACCTTTCTGCCGGGAGTTTTGAGGGCGAAAATAAATACCTTCATAGACATGACCAGACCGTACGCGAAACACAAGTCCCGTGTAATAAGGGATGGCTGCGATATCGAGCTCGATAATCCCGTCTATAAACTCAAAGTTCTTTACGTAGGCAATTCTTTCCCCTGGAGCACCTTTTATTCGAAAAGCCTCCTTGCCCTTATAATCAACAATTTCCGTCTCCGCACTCTCCATCGTCCATTTATCAGGATTAGAAAAATCGAAAACAACCTCTTTTTCCTGGGCAAAAAACTCCACAGAGAGCAGTAAAACAATAATCATCAACAAACATGTTCTTCCTTGTGGTTGTAAACATTTTTTAAGGCCTGTGTTGTCCATGTGCATGCACCTCTCCTTTTATTCAATGACTCCTATAAATCGTTAGTTCTTTAATGCCATTAACATGCCACAATAGTCCCCCTTATAATCTGGGATAGTGGCAGTCTTTAAGGGGCGGGAGTGTTCGGATACGTACAAGACTTGTGCAATTCTGAACATAACGGTGACAGTCCCCTTTTTCCAGGGGTATTGAGAAAAGGGGACTGTCCCCTTTATTTGTAGGGTCCGTTTCTCAAACGGTCCGCATGGAGGACTGACCCTACATTAGAAATATGAAGCATGTTCCCTTTTACCTTCGGTAAAGGAAAATGGTGTGGTTTTTCCCACGCAGGTCCCCCATGGACACGGCATCGATCTCTTTATCTTCCCATCCCGGGATTCTGTAGTTGTGGGTGACCACGTAGGTTCCCGGCTTGAGCTGCTTCTCGAATTTCGGCCGCAGCAGTGCATTGGATTCAGGCAGCAGATACAATGCCAAGACCGTCGCTTCTGAAAGATCTGTTTTCGTGGCATCCTCAAAACGAAACTCGACAAGCTTCTCCACACCTGCCTCTCGGGCTCCCCTCAGGGATTCTCTGATCCGCTCAGGATCGATGTCGACACCCACTCCCCTGGCTCCGTACTTTTTTGCCGCGGTGATCACGATCCGGCCATCACCACAACCGAGATCGTAAAGAA
>JBATYS010000225.1:0-1874 GCA_049674205.1 Candidatus Aminicenantaceae bacterium | reverse complement strand
TTCCAAAGGGATATCTAAAGCAGCCAATAATTCGTGATAGTTTTTATAGTTTTTCTTGTCGCCAACAATGATGGCGCCCAGTTCGTATGTATTCCCCTCATATTCGTAAGATAGAACTTTCCCCCCCACATAGTTCTCCCTTTCGAAAACGGTGACATCGCGATATCCCAGTTTTGTTAAATAATAGGCTGCTGTCAGTCCTGAAACTCCTGCACCAATTATGGCAATCGAAGTGGATCTATTTTTTGAGGTGCTCAATATGTTTCATATATATATGCATAATGTTTTTATAGTCAAGAAACCAGATCAATGATGGCAGACATCTCTTATCTTGAGCGTTGTGAGCGCTTCCTAGCCTGTCCGCTCTAATCGGTTGACTCTTTGATTATTAATTGATAATCTTTCTTAAGCCTTAAAGGGGAAAAAAATGACGACTCATTGCCCTAAATGTCACTCCGAAAATCCTGAGATGTCGCGGTTTTGTGCGGATTGTGGGACGCAATTGGGTGTTTCAGGGGAGAAACCCATAGAGTCCATAGAGCACACGAAAACCCTCCAAGCCCCCCGGGAAGAATTAACCACAGGGTCCACTTTTGCCGGGCGATACCAAATTATTGAAGAACTGGGCAAAGGGGGGATGGGGAAGGTCTATAAGGCCGATGATATAGAGCTCAGAGAGAAAGTTGCGCTCAAGCTCATTAAACCTGAGATCTCCTCGGATAAGAACACTGTTGAACGGTTCCAGAATGAGTTGAAATTTGCCCGGAAGATCGTCCACCAGAATGTCGGCAGGATGTACGACCTTGGGAAAGAAGAGGGAAGCTACTACATCACGATGGAGTATGTCGAAGGACAGGATTTAAAAGGACTGATTCGGCAATCAGGTCAATTGGCGATCGGAACCACAATATCGATAGCCAAGCAGATTTGCGAAGGCTTGGTGGAAGCCCATAGGCTGGGAGTGATACACCGGGATTTGAAACCCAGCAACATCATGATCGATAAGGATGGCCAAGCACGGATCATGGATTTTGGGATTGCCCGGTCTTTGAAAGGAAAGGGGATAACCGGTGCCGGCGTGATGATCGGGACTCCTGAATATATGTCCCCAGAGCAGGTGGAGGGGAAGGAAGTCGACCAACGCTCGGACATCTACTCACTGGGTGCGATTCTGTTTGAAATGGTTGCGGGGAGAGTGCCTTTTGAAGGAGACACACCTTTTACTATCGGTGTTAAACATAAAAGTGAAATCCCTCAGGATCCCAAGGAGATAAACGTACAGGTTCCTGAAGATCTGAGCTGCATCATACTGAAATGCCTGGAGAAAGAGAGGGAAACAAGGTACCAGAGTGCAGGCGAAGTCCGTTCGGAACTCGTAAGGATTGCAGAGGGATTGCCCACGACGGAAAAGCTTGTTCCCCCCCAAAAAACCGTGACCTCCAAGGAGATCACGGTAACGTTTAGTAAGAAGAAGCTTCTTATCCCAACTCTAGCGGTCCTCGTTCTAGCTGTTTTAGCAGTGGTTATTTTTCTCTTTCTTCCAAAAAAAGCCCCTGTGGAACACTCCGTGGCTGTCATCACTTTCGAAAACCAGACTGGCGAAAAGTCCTATGATTATTTGAGGAAAGCCATTCCCAATCTGCTTATCACAAGCCTTGAGCAATCGAATAATATCCGTGTTGTCACATGGGAGAGGATGCACGACCTCCTCGATTTAATGGGCAAGGGAGATGTTGAGGTGATCGATGGTGATTTGGGCTTCGAGTTGTGCCGCCAAAACGGCATCGAGGCCATTGTGCTCGGAAGCTTTATTAAAGCGGGCGAAATGTTCGCCACGGATGTGAAGGTCTTGGATGTGACGACCAAAAACCTTC
>JBATYS010000224.1:0-2998 GCA_049674205.1 Candidatus Aminicenantaceae bacterium | reverse complement strand
ACCGAACAGATCATAGGAGTTTTCCAGCTGATCAACAAGGAAAACAACAAAGCGTATACGACAGCGGATTTAAACATCCTGAAAACGATCGTCGAATATGCATCCATGGCTATAGAAAAGGTTTATTACCTGAGTGCCCTCAAAGATATGGACAATGTCGATTCCCTGACTGGAGTTTATAAAAGGAAGAACTTCGATACCCAACTTAAAAAAGAAGCCGAAAGATGCAAACGTTATGAACACCCTCTATCACTTCTCATTGTGACCATAGACGATTTTAAAGCTATCAACGAAAAATTCGGACATCTCAAAGGTGACCAGATGTTGATAGACCTAGCCCAATCCTTGAAAAGGAATGTCCGGAGAGTAGATGTCGTTGCTCGCTATGGGGTCAATGAACTTGCTGTCCTCATGCCGAATACCGATAAAAAAAATGCGGAAACCGTAAGAGAACGGATCTTGAGTGATCTCGAGCAAGTCAACAAAAAGAGAAAACCCGCATTTGTTGTGAGCATGGGTTTAAGTTCGGTCAGCGCAAAAGACTCAGAAACTCTTCTTGAAAAAACAGAGAAAGTTCTCCAAAAAGAGATGCAGAAGAAGGGCATAAAAAATACAGAAAAAGAGGAAAAACCTGAGAAGAAGAAGAGAGGCGGCAAAGGAAAAAAATAGCCTGCACTCAGATTATTAATTGTCTTGAGTTGCAATCCGAAATACCTGGATCCTGTGATTCGTAGAATCAGTGACATAGACGAGGCCATCTTTATCCACAGCGATACCCGAGGGAAGATTGAACTTTCCGATTCCAGATCCAGGCTCTCCCCATTTTGTGATGAAATTACCATCCCCGTCGAATTTTTGAACCCTATTATTAGAAGCGTCAACGATGTATATAAAACCAAACTCATCGATGTCGATCCCCTTGGGATTACCGAACTCTCCATCTTTCGAGCCTCTCTCCCCCCATGAACTGAGGAATTTCCCATCTGGAGAATATTTATAGACTCTGATCCTATCGATGATCCAAACAAAATCATCAGGCCCCACAGCGACTTCGACTGGCAAACCCATATTTTCCGGCTTCTCCAGAATACTTTGGAACACGCCCAGACTGGAATAGACCTTCACCCGCCGGTTTCCCGAATCAACAACATAGATATCATTCTTGCTGTTGACTGAAATTCCTGTGGGTCGTAATAGATCGTCGCTTTCTGTTCCTTCCTTTCCCCACGTTTTGACAAAATTTCCGTTTTTATCGAATTTCCACACATGATGTGCTTTGTCATCTGTGACATAAATATATCCCTCGCTGTCTACAACGACATCGGAAGCACTTTTTATTCCTCCGTAGCGAGATCCCTTCGGTTGCCAGTTAGGCATGAGTTTACCGCCGGCTGTAAATTTCTGCACCTTATTTTTGCCGTCATCCACGACCACAACATTGTTGTTTTCATCCAGCGCAACTCCCTGGGGGCTTTTTAACAAAGGCATGTTTACCCCGCCCCATTTCATGAGATACTCATACGATGCCCCCGCTAAAACAGCATCGATATTAAAGGGATCTCGGCTGGCTTCAAGTGTAAATTCCTGCGTCCATCCCAGATAGCTTTCCTTGACAATATTGACGGTATGGTTGCCGAATGGAATGAAGGGAAGCGTACAGTCGGTAAGCTCGCGTGTGTCATTTCCATCCAAATAGACCTTGGCACCGGGGGGATTAGATTTTACGGACACGTTCCTTCCAGTGCTTTCGAGGGTGTATTCCTTTTGGGTGTCATCCTGAGTAAGAAAAAATTCATCCTGGACAGATTTGTAACCTTCCTTTGCTATCTCGATCTTGACGACCGGGGAAACGGCTTTGAATGTTCCTGGGCTGAAACCCACATCTTCACCGTTGATTTTGATCTGTGCCTTATCCGGATCTGTGGCGATTGTGACGGAATATTCGGTGATATTGCCCAAAAAATCATTTTCAGCAAATTGAATAAGACTGACGATTTTCGGGTCAAAGATATTTCGCGTGATCTCTTTGGCAAACAGGTAATCGACTTCGAACATACTCCTTATCTCTTCGAGTGCACGCTCATTATTCCCCAAACCTGCATATCCCATCCCGATCCAGAGGAAGATTTCTGCAGCAATTTCTCTCTGTGTTTGGTCATCCTTCACGCGGAAAGCTTTGGCGATCAGAGGTCTCAGAGTGACAACAGCATTGTCAAGACCTCTATCAGACCTGATCAACTCCCTGCTCTCATCCATTGTGCTCTGTATTTCCACAATGATCTCTTCTTGGGTCTTCTCTAAGCTCGGCAAAGTCTCTTTGACAGCGGATGCCTCTTCTTCACTCACAGGCTCGACCAAGATCTCATGCATGTAACCTGTGATCCTGACTCCTTCGAGCTCTAGAAAGACTTTGTACCACTCGTCCTCCTTGGACTCGGCATCCACGATCGCATTCAGCGAGAGTCGGGCGAGTGTTTTTCCTCTGATCTCTGGAGTTTCATTCACTCTGGCATCATCCACGATGACTTTAAGCTTCGTCGGGCCGGTCCCCTGCCCGAGGAAAAAGAATGCTAGGAAGGCCATGACTAAAGCGTAAACTTTTTGCTGTATTCTCTCTCTGTTCATATCACACAATACCGTTAAATGCTTTTTTTGGAATATCCCACGATTTTCCAAGCATCCCCCTGTTTTTCCATTGTCAGGGACACGTCTCCTTCAAATATGACCTTTTTCCTTCCCGTTGCCTTTGGAACCGCAGAAACGAGACTGGGGAATGTGACCACAGCACGATTATTATTCGTAAAACGGACGGATATCTTTGAAACAAAGGCTTGGATGTCATCGTAATTGTTGAAAAGCTCTCTCGCCTCTGCAGTTCTTTGTTGAGACAGTGTTGGTAATCCGATGTCGCTGACAAGGGCTAGGAGGTCTTTTTCTTCCTCTGCCTTTTTATGGCGCTCCACAATTATCCTGATCTCTGCCTCTGCGACTTTTTGAA
>JBATYS010000223.1:0-3917 GCA_049674205.1 Candidatus Aminicenantaceae bacterium | reverse complement strand
CGTTCGTCTTCAACGGCTTTTTGCGGGGCCTGTTTCACCTGGATGTCAAAATCGCTGTAGACATCGCCCATCTCGGATTTCATCCTGACGTCGGCTTTGACCATCGCCGGGAACGTGACATCGACATCACCATTCCAAGTGCTGAAGGACATGGGCTTGTCAGGGGTGATCTGTTTAAAGCTGACGGTCACCTCTCCATTGTACGTATGCGCCACCACAGACCCTGATATTCCCCTGAGGGTCACCTTACCGTTGTAGTTGTTCGCTTCGATCTCTCCGGTGACGTTTTCGATTTGAACTTCTCCGTTGTTGTAAGAGCCGACCTCCATCGAGGTGTTGAAGGGAACTTGGATGGTGAGGTCCACAGTCTGCTTCATGGAAGACACACTGATGTCCATAACATTCTCTTCTTCTTCAACTTCCAATCCAGTTCCTGTCGATCCCAAAATCCGCTTCATTCCTCTCGCCTTTTCATTCTCCTCTTCTTCTTTTTCCTCTGAGACGAGTTTTTCGCGGAGCTTTGCTTCGATGATGACTTCTTTACCCTCGTATCCTCTGATAATCACGCTTCCATTGTAGACGGATGCTTCGATAAAGCCCGGCTTCGAGGGATCGCTAAAAGGCACGGTGGCCCGGTCGGTTTTTCCTTCCTGGGTGAAAGCCAATGTTCCTGCAAGAAACAGGAATACGATCAAAATCGCCATGTGTTGATATTTTTTCATGGTCTCCTCCTTGTTATCTTTTTTGAATCAAAAGGTCGCCGTTTAGGGTGTCCATTAAAATCTCGGGTCCTCCTCTGTCGACCCGGACACCCACAGAACGGTCGCTCTTGTAGACGAATTTTCCGTCCTCCCGGCCTTTTTTTGCCGGCCTGGACGGCAGGTATGTAATCGGAAAGTCGGAATAGCCATCGCCATGGAAAGTCTTGAGCCTGAAGTCTGCCGAAAGGTTTTTCTGGAAGCTCACCGTGACATCGCCGTTCACTGTCTTAAAAGAACAGTCAGATTCGGGATTTTTACTGAAGAGCACGCGGACATCTCCATTAGCCGTGTGTGCATGTCCAGAGCCCGCTACTTCTATCAAATCGATTTCCCCGTTCGCGTGTTCGATGTCGAACTCTCCTTCGACATTTTCGACACGGATCTTGCCGTCCGTAGCGGTCTTAAGAGAGAGGTTTGTTCGGCGAGGCACTTTGATCTGGAAGTCGTAATACACTCGATATCCAGGGTCCCACCTGCCTCTATGTCGTCCCTCATCATCACGATCCCTGAAAGGACCGTCGACATACAGGTCGATGGTGTTATTCTCCTCTTTGATATCCAACTTCACCTCTTCACGTGCCTTGAGGATTTTTTCCTTATTCCGTGCTTTGATCGTTTTGTGGACAAGGAGCCGAACGTCCTGTCCATCGAATCCCTCGACTGTGATGGAGCCAAAAATGTTATCGACCAGGACTTCTTTGGGCTGGGATAGATCTTGGAAGTGGAGCGTTTGCTCGATTTTTTCCTTCTCTTCGACCTTCAGTTTTTCCCTGTCCGGACCTTTAGAGCTGACAAAAGTTCCGGAAAAGGCAAAGATCAAAATGATTAAGATTAATGTGTATCTTTTCAAAAGATTCTCCTTAGAAACTGAGCTGTTGGAGTCCTCGTTCGGCGTACTCTTTCACATCGGGATTGAGTTTTTCATCCTCGAGCAGTAACCTGAGCGCATCCACCGCTTGCCTCTCCCGCATGTTCACGATGAGATCGATAAGCGCGACCTGGACAAGGGGCGATGGCTGATTCTTGAGGGATCGAAGAAGCCCCTCCTTGACTCCTGGGGAGTTATAGAAAAGATACAGCGCATCCACGGCTGCCAGGCGTACATTGACATTTTTGTCTTTGTCCAGCGTGGAGAGGAGTGTTTCCAACGTTTTGGAATTGGGATTATGCATGCGCGAACTGATGTTGACACCCTGCAGGCGCTCACTGGCCGATGGCCTGCCGAGCAATGAGATCGCCAGTGCTTGCTGCATATCCTGGACTTCATTCTGGAGCATGGCCAATTGAGTCCCGTTTTGTCCCTGTGAACTCAAAAAAATGCCTGCCGCTACACCAACGACCAGGAATACTAGTGCCATGGAAAACTGGAAGGCCGGGCGTTTCGGCCACACATGTTCGAACACATCGCTGAGCATCTTTTTTAGACGTGATGGTTGTTTTCCCTGGACCATTCCCTGTTTGTATGCTTCAAGCATCGTGTAGAAACGGGTCCGCACTTCGCCACCGGGCTGTTCTTCGGGGATGACTCCCAGCTTTGTCCAGATGGCGCTCAGATTCTCCAGCTCTTCCCTGCAAGAATCGCAGGATGCCAGATGACTCTGGACCCGCTCCTGTGTTTCCTGATTAAGTTCACCGGTCAGAAATTCCGGGAACATTTCCTTTATATTTTGGCAAGTCATGAGACCGTACCTCCTGAAAGTTCGTAGTATATCTTTCCCAAGTCTTTGATGGCGCGGTGCACGTGTGCTTTGACCGTGCCGATCTGGCAGCCGAACAATTCGGCAATATCCTTGTATTTCATGTCCTGATACCTGCTGAGAACCAGAACTTCTCTTTTCTTTAGTGGGAGCCGGGCCAGCGCTTCCTGCATCAGTTTTACATCTTGCCCACGCTCCAATCGGTCCAGTGGCGTGGGCTCAGTCTCCATGACTTCATCCCACTGGTCGTCCAGGGAGAGTTCACCTTTGCTTTTTCTTAGATAATCGATGTGGGCGTTTCTTGCGATCTGGTACATCCAGACGGTGAATTTACTCTGCCCTTTGTACGTTGTCCGGTATTTTAGGATGCGAAGGAAAACGTCCTGCACCAGATCCTCGCTGGCGCCTCTATTTCCCGTTAAACGAAGAAAAAAATTAAAAAGCTGGACGTGATATTTCTCGAAAAGCACGGCCAGCTTCTCGACCTTTCCTTCTTTAACCTCTTCCATCAAAACATTATCTGTCATAACGTACACCACTGTTGATATTGACATCTTGTGTGTCATCTATAAAGACTTGTTTTTTATAAAAAGGTTACACTATCACAAGCAAATTTTCTATCGGGGCATGGAAACATTGCAGAATCCGTGATCGTATGAACACTCGGATATCATTCATCAAGGATTTAGAAATGTTTACTCGGGACATTCGTGTTTAGGAAAATGAGGTTGATTCATCTATAATAGAAGTATCAGATTTGTTGCTTTTGAGAAAAAATGAAGACGCTGAGGAGAATTCTCCCCCCTGTCAAGGTTTTTTTTGCCGGATTATTGGTTTTGAGTACCCAGGCCGCCCCCCACATCGGTTTGTCCCAACAAGAGGTCAGGATGCACTATCTTACGGATTGGAAGATCGAGCCATCTTTGAAGTATGATGCGATCTGTCTACTCAATACACTGACAGGAGATCCCTTCTATCTGAAGCATTATCAGAGGGAATATGATGAGTTTGCAAAGGAACTCTCTGATCCTGTGAAAGAGGCTTTGGCTCACCTGCAGCATGCCATCAGGGAGAATAATCGCCTAATTTTGTCTGCATTTCTTTCGCTCTATTTATCAGCCACGGATGAGGACACTTTGGATGGGTTGTTGAAGGCACTGGAAAACAGCGAAGATATGCAGACAAACCTGAAAAAAACTCCCTATTACAGCGATGAGGGATGGCACCTGTATGAATCCGTGCGAGCAGACCTGAAGACAGTCTTTGAGTTCCTCAAGGACATTCAGTTTGAATCATACTGGAGAAAGTATGTCGTTCCCAAAGCTGTTGAGCGAATCAAAAAGATCCACAAAGAATTGCCGAAGTACAATGTCGCTGCTGAAGTGGAGGCCCATCTTGGAGTGAAGCTTCCATCACACAGGATCACTGTATATTTGCTCTATTTTACAAAACCCCACGG
>JBATYS010000222.1:0-6534 GCA_049674205.1 Candidatus Aminicenantaceae bacterium | reverse complement strand
CTTATGCCGCCAAGAAGGGAGTAGGTGAATCTCTCCTCCCAGGGGTTCCGAACGATCTGTCCCAATAGATAGGTATCGGATGTTGGCCATAAGGCAAAGGAAAGGGCTCCTTTAAACAGCTCGCTTTCTTCATAATAATCAAAGTGTAATCCGGCCTGGGCACGCACAGAAGTTGCCCGTTGTGTGGCCTTCTCAACTTCGCCCAGAGTTTTTTCTGCCCTGTCATAGAGCTCGGGATCCTGGATCAGTTTACCAAGGGTCCCTTCACCCCTGTTGATCTTTCCTAACGCTCCATTCAACTGCTGCAGAGCGGCCTCTGCCTCCTCAATTAACACCTTGAGTTTTTCTGTGCTATCGGCGATATTCCCCCTGTTTTCTTCCAGCATGCTCTTCATCACAATGATCAATTCGTCCAGATTATTAGCAATGTCTTCCACACTCCGGTCAAATTTCTGAATAGCCTGGGTGGATGACTGAATCCCGGCACTCAACGTGCCTTTGTTTTCCTGTGTCAACTCTTTTAAATCCTTTGTCAGAACAGAAAGATTTTGAAGGATCTGCTGAAAATTCATCTTGGGTTCCTCACCGCCGAGCATTTCCTTCAGTGCTTTTCCCACTTCTGAGATGTCCTTGCCAACAGACATCAACAGGCTTCCCATCTGTTCAATACTCACCGGTGTGAAACTCTTGATGGTATCGCCGGGCTGACAGATCTCCGGCCCTTCCCCGGGGATGATCTCGATGTACTTTTCCCCTAAAAGGCCCAAGGAAGCCAGCATGGCTGTGGAGTCTTTGTAGATTCCGACCCCCTTATCGATGTCGAACAGCGCTTCCGCACGGAATCCTTTTAAGCGGATCTCTTTGACAAGGCCCACCTTAACTCCAGCCATCTTGACCAATGTCTTCTTTTCCAGCCCTGCAGCTGTTTCAAAATCGGCATACAGAGGATACCCCTCACCCCTGAACAAAGTGGAGAAATCCCCGACGATAAAGATAATAGTTGCTAGAATAAACAAAGCTATTGCAAAGAAAAAACCCACTTTTATCTCACGCTTCATAGCCGTTTCCTCGATTTATCTGAGTCGTTTTCACACAGGAGTTTCTGTGGATAACATCTATATTTATACATGCCTCACCATTCCTTAATGGGCCCCTTGGCCCGGCCATGGATGAACTGCTGAACGACTTCATTCTCTGTCTTTTCGATCTCTTCCGGTGTTCCCTCTTCGATGATTCTTCCTTCATACAGCATGGCGATCCTGTCTGCGATCTTATAGGCACTCACCATGTCGTGCGTGATCACCACCGAAGTCACCCCCATCTCCTTTTTCATCTGGATAATCAGGTCATTGATGGCATCGGCTCTGATCGGATCGATCCCGGTGGAAGGCTCATCATAGAGGATGATCTCCGGCCCATAGGCGATGGCTCTCGCCAGCCCCACCCGTTTTTTCATCCCCCCACTCAACTCATAAGGCATGAGATCCTCTATCCCTCTTAATCCGACTATAGCGAGGCTATCTCTAACGGTCTTCTCTTTTTTTTCATCGGATAAATCCCCGTACCGCTCGAGGCCAAAGGCAACGTTTTGCCCCACTGTCAAGGAATCGAAGAGTGCGGCTCCCTGAAACAGCATCCCAAATCTCTTTCGAAGATTATAAGACTCATCCTCGGACAAACAGCAGATCTCCGTACCATCTATGAATATTTCGCCCTTATCCGGCTTGATGATTCCTATTATATGTTTGATCAGGACGCTTTTGCCGGAGCCACTTTGTCCTATGACAACAACTGTTTCTCCCCTTTTGATGTCCAGGTTCAGTCCGTCAAGGACCTTTTTACCCCCAAAAGACTTGTGTAGATCTACGATTTGAATCATTAGCCGATAGTTGCAGGTAACATCCTGCTCAGGAAAAAATTGAGAATCAAAATACTGATGCTTGCGATGACCACGGTCCGAGTTGTGGCTCTCCCCACACCTTCAGCACCCCCTTCAGCGTTTAATCCCTGCCAGCATCCGATGATGGCGATCACCAATCCGAAGACTAGCGCCTTGATGAGGCCGCTGAGGATATCCCACAACTCGAGATAGAGCAGGGTATTCCGCCAGTAAAGAGTGCGGTTGACACCCATGATGGCGTTGTACAAATAGCCCCCGGCAATACCGATGATATCACCGTACAGAGTCAAACAGGGAAGCATGATGATACTTGCCAGCGTTCGAGGGACGACAAGATACCGGTTGGGGTCTGCCCCAAGACTGAAAAGAGCATCCACCTGTTCGGTGATCCTCATGGTCCCAATCTCGGCAGCCATAGCAGACCCCACACGACCCGTGACCATGAGCCCGGTCAAGATGGGGATCAATTCTTTGGTTAAGCCGAGAGAGATTATCGGCCCTCCGTAGGCTTCTGAGCCCGGCCCGATATAACGGTGAAATCCCATATACGTCTGAAGCCCGAAGACGAGCCCGCCAAAAGCAGCCGTCAGCGAGACGACAGGCAATGACCGGACGCCAATTTCTTCCAGCTGCTGGAAAAAAATCTTCCCTTCCCAGGGTTTTCTGAAAAAATTCCTGATTGTCCTGGCAAGAAGTATGCCGATCTCACCCATCTGCTCGAAGAATATAAGATAGGAGGGGATCTTCGTTTTGTTGGACATGGTCACTCTTCAAAAACACGAAATTCTTGGTCGTTGAACCGGGCGAATTTATTTAAGAAGGCCAGCGACAATTCCCCCGTTGGCCCGTTTCTCTGTTTGGCGATATGGATCTCCGCTATGCCCCGTTTGGTTTCGTCATCCGGATGGTAAAACTCATCACGATATATAAAAATGACTACATCGGCATCCTGCTCGATAGCTCCCGATTCTCTTAGGTCAGACAGTTGGGGTTTTGGTTTGGCGCGGCGCTCTTTCTCTGGAGAACGGCTTAACTGCGAGAGGCCTACAACGGGGATCTGAAGTTCTTTGGCGAGCTCTTTGAGAGACCTCGAGATGTAAGACATCTCCTGCGTTCTGTTCTCAAACCGGGTTCCGGCGCGCATGAGTTGCATATAATCTATAAACACCATGTCGAGGTGATGTTCCATCTTCAATCGCCGCGTCTTCGCCTTCATCTCCATGACGGAGAGCGCGGCTGACTCGTCTACATATATCCTTGCCTGCGAGAGAACCTCTGCGGCTAGTTTCAACCGCTCGAATTCCCTGTCCGTGACAAATCCAGTCCTGACCTTCTGAAGGTCGATGTGTGATTCGGAACAGAGGAGGCGCATGATCACCTGTTCCTTTGCCATCTCAAGAGAAAAAAAACCTACAGAATAGGACGTCTTGAGGCCCACATGTTGGGCGATGTTCAGGCATAACGCTGTCTTCCCCATGGATGGTCTCCCGGCAACGACGATGAACTCGGAATTGTGGAAGCCTGCGGTTAACGCATCCAGGTCCCGGAATCCTGAGGGAATTCCCGTCACCGCTTCATTTCTGTGACGCAGTATGTCTATGGTTTCCAGTGCTGGAGGAGCCAGTGCGCTGACAGGTATAAACCCTGGCTTGATCCTCTGCTCTGCCACCTCGATGATCGCAGATTGTGCCTCGTCTAGGAGAAGGTCCGCATCCTCTTTCTGTTCGTAGCTGGATGAGATGATCTTCGCCGAGGAGAGGATGAGCCGTCTCAAAAGGGCTTTTTCCTTGATGATCCGCGCATGGTATTCGACATTCAAGCTCTTCGGGACACCGTCCATCAATGAGGAGACATAAGATGCCCCCCCCACTTCATCCAATTCTCCTGCCTTTTGGAGTTCTTCTGTAATCGTCAGCAGGTCCACGGGTAGACTCTTGTCAACCAAAACAATTATCTTATCCAGTATTTTTCGGTTGGTATCTTTGTAGAAATCCTCGGGCGAGATAACGGAAAGCACGACATTGAGGTTTTTGTTGTTGACGAGAATCCCCCCCAGAACGGTTTTCTCGGCCTCCTGACTGTGTGGAGGAACCTTCTTCAACAGCGTGAGATCGAGTTCCATTTTACACCCTTTTGGCCTGATGAGTCCGTCTAGGCTGCTGACCACTCATGCCTGAAATGTCCGATCTGCCTTTTGGGCTCAGGACATAACGAGCTCAACAGATCTATTTATTGTCTTTACTTTCCGCTTCTTGACTGTCGTCTTTTTCAGCCTTTCCCGCCGGCTCTTTAGAAACCACACCTGCGTCTTCAGGGCTTTCCTCAGACTCTTCGGAGATCGCGCCTGCTTCTTCTGGGATCACTCCAGTCCCCTCGGGACTTTCTCCTGATTCTGCCTCTTGCGTACCCAGAGGAGCTTCCTTTGTTTCATCTAAAGATGATTCTTCTGTGGTCTCTTTCTGGTTTTTGGTGACTTGTGCTTCAACTATTGACTCTGGTTCCTTCGCCTCTTTGGAGACCACACCTGCGTCTTCTGGGCTTTCCTTTATTTCTTCGGGAATTTCCGTTACTTCTTCTGGGATTCCCTCAGACTCTTCGGAGATCGAGCTTGCTTTTTCTGGGATCACTGCAGGCCCTGGCTTCGGTTCTTCCTTTACCTCTACGGACGCATCTTGGGCTTCCTCTTCGACTGGGGCGGCCACCTCCTCTTTTTTCTCCTCCACTACGGGAAATTCTTTCTTCTCTTCGACAGGTTCGGTTGCTGCTGCTCCCTCTTCAACAAGATCAGGCCCTAGTTCTTTCTCTACCTTAACGCCGGGCTCGCCCTCTTTGACAACTTCCAGTTTGACCTCCGCTCTCTCTTCATGAAAGGTTTTTATGAGGACGGTGTAGTTCCCCAGCCTTTTTATGGGCTCGTCCAGAAGGATCTTCTTTTTCTCCACTTCAAAACCCTGGGCCGCCAGCGCATCCCTGATATCCGTCGAGCTGACAGACCCGAAGATGACATCCTTTTCACTGGTTTTGCGCTTGAAGGACAGAGTGACAGCATTCAGTCGATCGGTGAGCTCTTGATAAGAGGCCAGCTCTTTCTCAAAGCCTTTCTGCAGGGCTTTTTGCTCGATCTCGATCATCTTCATATTGCGTGATGTCACCTCGATGGCTATTTTTTTGGGGATCAGATAGTTCCTTCCATAACCCGAAGCGACATTCACAATATCTCCTTTTCTCCCTAGGTTTTCTATGTTTTCACGAAGAATGACTCTCATTTTTCCTCCATGGTCGTTTAGGCCCTCAATCGCTGATGTATGGGAGGAGAGCCAGTAATCTTGCTCTTTTGATCGCTGTAGTGAGTTTCCGCTGATGGTAGGCACATGTACCGGTGACACGTCTCGGAGAGATTTTTCCTCTTTCAGGAACATATTTTCTCAGGATATCCACCTTTTTATAGTCGATCTCCCTCACTCTGTTCTCACAAAACCGGCAGACTTTTCTCTTCGGCGGAAAATATTTCTTTCCCATCCCTCGTTCGCGCCTGTATTCTCTTGCCATCCTCATTTCTCCTTTTTCTCTTTGTCCTCAGGGGGGAGCTTCTCCTGGGGTTTCTCTTCTGCTTTGTCTTTGGACTCTGCTTTGGGCTCCTCTTTTAGGTCTTCTTTGGACTTTTCTTTAGGTTTTTCTTTCAGTTCTGTCTCCATCTCTACGTTCTGCTTTTCTTTCTGTTCTTCTTTTGGTTCTGCTTTGGGCTCTTCTTTTGATTTGGCCTTCAGCTCTTTGTCCAAATCCGCCTTCGTTTCTTTTTCAGGGGCTTCCTTTGGTTCCTCTACTGGTTTCTCTGCAGGTTCCTCTATCAGTTTCTCCGCGGGTTTCTCTTTTGGCTCTTTCTCCAGGTCTTTTACAGACACTTTTTCTGGCGCTTCTTCCTTTTTACGGATTTTCTCTTCTTTCACGCCCGCTGCCACTCGCTTTTTCTTTGTCGATGCCCGGCCTCTTTTTTTGGCACTTTCGGTGATCTCATTTTTTACAGTCATATAACGGATGATCGCCTCTGTCTGCTTAAAGCGTCTTTCCAGTTCCACCGGGATTGAAGGATCCCCCTCATAGAGGAAGAACACATAATAAGCTTCCTCAAACTTTTGAATGGGGTAGGCGAGCTTCCTCTTCCCCCATTCGTCCACGTTGATCATGTTCCCCTTTTTTTTAGAAACGACTTCTGCCATCTGAGAGACAAGCTTTTCATTATCTTCTTCTGGCAGGTTGGGAGCGATTAAAAAAGCTGTTTCGTACTGTCGCATTGACACCTCCTTATGGATGTAAAGCCCCTTCTTTAACAAAAAGGGACAAGGAGTTTCGTTTTAAACCACTGAAACTCTTATTCAAACTCTATCTAGAGCGATTTATCATTAAACCATAAACTGCAGTCAATACTCAAGGAGTTTTTCTCCAAAGTAAGCATCCTTGTTTCCGTGACAAGCGCATTAGTCGGAAGAAAGAGCGAGTCACTGTCCTTATGAGTCGGATGGTGGGGGGTGGGGGGGTCTTCGACGAATATGGACTGTGACGAGCTCCTTCTATTATCATTTGACTTGAGGGCATCACGAAAATAAGGATGCTTCCTTCTCCAAAATATTTGGCCG
>JBATYS010000221.1:0-5475 GCA_049674205.1 Candidatus Aminicenantaceae bacterium | reverse complement strand
TCATAGAGGGCCCTGATGGCACCTGCATGATCCTATGCGTCCGCTTGACCAGGTCTCCTTCCCTAATGAGATGGCTCTCTGCCAAAAGGACAATCCCCACATTCTCTTCCTCCAGATTGAGAGCAAGACCATAGACATCATTCGGGAACTCCAGCAATTCGTTATACATCACCCGGTCCAGTCCATAGACATTTGCAATACCATCTCCCACAGAAGTGACCGTTCCCACCTCTCTGGTATCCACACCTGTTTCGTATCCCTCAATTTGGCGTTGTATGATCTTGCTTATTTCATCGGCTTTTAAATCCATTTTTGCCTCACCCTTCAATGATATTTTCTTTGAGTCTGTCCAAGTTGCCTCGAATGGATACATCATAGACGATGTTTCTCTGTCTTATGGAAAGCCCTCCGACCAAAGAAGGGTCGTTCGTGTACTTTAAAAACACGGGTTTTTTTTCCAATAACTCCAATTTTTCCTTCAACTTTTCTTTTTGAGCTTCGTTCAAAGGAACAACAGAAGATACTTCGAACGTGGACACGCCCTTTTCTTCATTCCAGAGTTCCGGTAAAAACTCCAGAATTTCCGCCAAAAACTCAAGGCGATCATTTTCCACGCAGAGGCTGATAAAACGGATCGTTTTTGGCCTGTAGGACAATGTTTTCAGCAGTTCATCCGTTAAATCCTTCTTTTTTGTCAATGGAAAGAAAGGACTCTGGAGGACTTCCTTCAGTTTTTCTCGGGACTCAAGTAGGTCCAAAAAATTGCGAAGCTCTTTATGGATAGAGGTAAACTCCTCCTCATCCCCGATGGCGTTGACGAGGCCTTGAGAATACCTTTTAATCAGAACGCGATTTTTCATGCAGATTCTCTAACCTTTCGATGGAGTCGTCAATGAGCTGTGTGTGTTTTTCAGGAGTGAGCCGTTTTTGGATCCTTTCCAAAGCCTCTGCAGCCGCAAGAGTCACTGCATATTCCTTCAAACCCCTGATCCCTGCTCTGGAGATCATTTCGATCTCATGTTGGACGGCCTCCTTCATCCTCTCTCCCTCTTCCTGAGCAGCACGGATGATCCGTTCCTTTTCTCTCTCTCCGTCCGAGAGGGCTTTTTCCCTGAGCTCCTCGACCTCCTGACTCAACTCATTCAGATGCTTCTCTGTTTTTTCCAAGTCGGTCTCGGCTCCATGGCGGGATTCCTCAGCGTCACGGATGGTTGTGCTGATCTGTACTACCCGGTCTTCTAAAAACTGTTTTATCGGTTTGCGCAGCACGTACGCCAGCCCTCCAAAGAGAATGAGGAAATTGACCACCTTGGCGATAAACGCCATCGGATTGGTATCATGGTGTTCTTCTTCGACGGACATGAAGAGCAAAAAAGGAAGCACAGCAAGTATCAGTACAAGAGGAGTTTTCCGTATCATCAGTGAATCAGCCTTTGTTCGATTTTTTCGGATAGGACTTTGCTTTCGGATGCAAGGTCCTTTTTTAACTCCTCCACCTTTTTCTCCAATTGCTCTTTGGCTTTGTTGACCTTTGCTCGACATTCCTGTCCTATCTCCAAGAGCATTTGTTCCTTTTCCCGTATAGCATCTGCTGTGAATTGCTCTTGGGTTTCTTTGGCAGCAAGACGTGCAGCTTTCAGGCTATCTTCAACCTTGCGGATGTTTGTCTCATACCGGTTCTTCGCCTCTTCGCTGGCTTTGAGATTACTCTCGATGGTCTCTTCTCGCCTGGTCATGATATTTCGGAAGGGCTTGAAGAAAACTTTTTTCAGCGTAAAAAGAAGGATCCAGACAATAAAAAAGACAATTAAGAGAGTGGCATCTACAGCTAACATGGTAAAAGATCACACAAAGTTGACGTTAAAATTAAAGGAAAATTTAACACTAATCACACCAAAATGCAACCCGACTTTCATCGATGTTAGCATTTCCAAATCCGTGTTTACGTCCTTCCGATTGATCAGATTATATGATATCAAATACGAACAACGGGAAAGCGGTACGACTTTATGTAGGGACCGTTTCCCAAACGGTCCGTTCGGGGAACGGACCCTACAAAGAAAAATACCATGCCCGCATGGAGCCCTTCTCACGGTTTTCTCCATCACACAATCTGATCTCTCAATAGCGTTATTGAGTATTCACGCCATCACGCATTCGGGAATACTTCCTTAATCACTAAAAGAATTGAAAAGTTTTTTGATCTCTCCGACGAGAAAGAGGGAACCAGCCGCCAGGACAACGCCGTCGGGCGAAGCGGCCTGAAGAGCGGTCTGGACAGCCTGCTGCACATCGGGTTGAAGGACAATGCGGTCTTGAAACCGAGAGGCCCGTCTTCGGATATCCTCTGGCGCAGCTGCTTTAAAGTATAGAAATTTAGTGCATACAACTTTATGTGCCAGAGGAAAAAGAATCTCGGACAGTTTCTCGATGTTCTTGTCCCTCATGACCGCAAAGACCAGAACACGGGGCAAAGAGATAAATTCCTGGACGTATTTTCTCAAGGCCTTTGCTCCCTCTTCATTATGCGCACCATCGACGAGGACGAAAGGGCTTTCGGAGACAACCTCAAGGCGGCCGGGCCAATTGGCCGTCTCGACTCCCCGTATGATCCGTGATTTTTCCAATCGTCTCCAGTTTTTGGATAGCTGTTGAGCCACAGCGATGGCGATGGCCGCATTTTTCCCCTGGTGCTCACCAAGAAGGGATGGTATATAAGCGTATTCCTCTTCCCCTAATTTGTATTCGAACCGGAAGTTCCGGTCAGTTCTCTCTTTACGCAAACCTCTGTCTTTTGAAAACACTGCAAAAAATGGAGCGTTGAGTTCCTCAGCTTTTGTCCTGATGGCTTGGTGTGCCTCCTTCTCTTCAACTCCGCATACAATAGGGATTCCAGGTTTGATGATCCCGGCCTTTTCCGAGGCGATCTCTATCTGGGTCTCACCGAGGGACTTCTGATGTTCAGGAGAGATGGTCGTTATGACCGAGACTACAGGCTTCACGACATTCGTGGCGTCAAACCGTCCCCCCATCCCCACCTCCAGTATGGCTATGTCTACCCGCTCCTCAGAAAAATATAGAAAAGCCAAGCAACTTAACATCTCAAAATATGTGGGGGGAGACATCAATGTTTTCGAAGCGATAAGTTCTTCAACGATTCCTCTGAGGCTGGTGAGATGCCGGCTAAATTCCTCTTTGAAAATGGGCTGCCCTGCTATCTGGATCCTTTCCCTAACGGTGACGAGATGGGGGGATGTGAAGAGCCCGGGACGAAAACCGTGCTCCATAAGGATAAAATTTAGCATAGCACACACCGAGCCTTTTCCGTTTGTCCCGGCCACATGGATCGAGGGGTATCGGCTTTGGGGATCGTTCAATGAGGAGAGGATCGTTCTAACGTTGTCCAGCCCGAATTTAATGCCTAAGTTCTGGATCTGGTCAAGGTAAACTAGGCACTGCTCATAATTCATTGAGGCCTGTTCAGGAAGAGCCGGAGCGCCCTAATGAGATAGCTGCGTAGATGCACGCGATCCACAACATCATCGAGCATGCCGTGGCTGAGCAGGAATTCAGAGCGTTGAAAGCCCCTTGGCAATTTTTCCTTGATCGTCTGTTCGATGACTCGCGGTCCTGCAAATCCGATGAGGGCATCTGGCTCAGCGATGTTGATATCGCCCAGCATGGCGTAACTCGCCGTGACTCCACCGGTTGTAGGGTCTGTAATGACAGAGATGTACGGGATCCCTTCCTCATCGAGGCGTGCGATCGCTGCGCTGGTTTTCATGAGCTGCATGAGTGAGAGGATACCTTCCTGCATCCTTGCGCCTCCAGAACAGGAGACAACCATAACAGGAGTTCTTTCCGAGAGCGCCTTCTCGAATGCTCGTGTGATCTTCTCACCGACAACAGATCCCATGCTCCCTCCCATGAAGGAAAACTCCATTGCAGAGATAATGACACTTATTCCATCCATGGTTCCGATGGCATTGAGCACAGCGTCGGGGAGTGAGGTCTTATCCTGGTTTTCCTTTAAGCGGTCAGCATAGGTTTTAGAATCCTTGAAATTTAAAGGATCCTCCGGAAAGATGGACTCATCAAAAAGCTCATATTTCCCATCATCAAAAAGCATAGAGAGCCGGTTTTTTGCCGCTATTCGAAAATGGAAACTGCACTCCGGGCAGACATACAGATTGTCCAGGATGTCTTGTTTATAGAGAATGCGACGGCATTTGTTGCATCGCGTCCACATATTCGTCATGTTTTCGACCTAGGCACAATCAAAAGCCTAACAAATACTAAGCGCTTTCCCATCATTTTGCAACCCCAGAGTCGCATTTCCACAGCGACGAAAACATACACATTTTAATGTGCGATAGAATGGGAAGACAAAATGATGAAGATTTTCCCACTCGTGATTCCTGGTGGGGAAAAATCGGGAGAATTTTGTCTTAACTCTTTTTAAGCGAGTTTTTCCTCTTTTTGAGGAGAAGCTGTTTTTTTGGAGAGCTGAGAAAGATAAGAAAGGACAGTGTTAGGGTCCGGGAGTTCCTCTTCGATATCGATCTCATCGGATAACAGATTCATGACAGAGCCGACCAACTGGTTGTCATCAAAGGGTTTTTCAAAATAGTCAGCAGCGCCGAATGACCGGAGAGCCTCATTTTTGTATTGGGGTCCTTTGTAAAGTCCTGTCACGATGACGATGGGAACACTTCCCTTGGTTTCTTTGTAAATCTTTTGCGTCAAATCGAAACCATGGAGCTTGGGAAGCATGGCTTCGAGGATGATCAAGTCGGGTTTTTCCTCCTGGTACTTCTCGTACGCCATCTGTCCATCATTCGCAGTGACGATAGTCAGCTGATGTGGGGAAAAAAGCTCAGTCATATGCTCGAGGTTTTTGGAATCGTAATCAACGATCAATATTTTTTTTCCTGACATTTTTGCCCTTTGGTCAGATTAGATTTTAGTGGATAAATCCATTGTTGTCAAATCCCCATATTATCCTGGATTATTCACGAGTCAAGGCCAACCCACTCCACCCTTACATTAAGGTTGTGGCCCATGAAGATGTAGTGTACTACCTCGAGCCGACCCAACCTAACCCGGGCTACAACGAAGTTTTTTTAGTAAGATCGGCGGGTAGGTTGGGTCGGCGCCCGAAGGGTAAAAGATGCTGCCAATAAAATATTATACGCTTTTTAAATATAAATTTGGCAGCAGCTTTAATGAATAATTCAGCCTACGTGTCAAATCATTTAAGTAGGTAACCGAAGACATCATTGTTGAATCATAAAAGAAGTAACCGTAGAGGGAGTCTGTTTCTTATAAGGATTGACAGTGAGCGACCGTTTCTTTTTCTTTTGATACATCTCGTATAACCTCTCTAGTTTCCTTTCGATCTGACGTTTTAGCTCAGCCGGATTGAGGCTGGTGTAAAGCGTCTCCAGGGTTTTTTGCTCTGCCGTTAGCACTTTT
>JBATYS010000220.1:0-5822 GCA_049674205.1 Candidatus Aminicenantaceae bacterium | reverse complement strand
ATCAGTTCCTGAGCGAATACAACGAGGAATACCTCAAAGTCAGGGATTCTCTCAAAGATTCTCCAGAGCTTTTGGGGATTTTACGGCAACTCAAAACCAGGTTGTCCAAAATGGCCTACGACGAGGCTAAGATTTGGGAAGCCCTTTTGAGCAATTATATCTATGTCAAAGAGGCTTACAGGCTTTTCGAAATAAAGTGTAATCCCCATGTCAAAAACATTGATTTCCAGAGTCAAATGGAAAAGCTCAAGAACGACATTTCCCGCTATATCAATGTCGAGATCGACCGCAACATTTTTCAAATGGTCCTCTGCTTTATCGATATCGTCCAGAGGACCAATTTTTATAAGAGTGACAAGACCTCCATCGCCTTCATGTATGACCCGAAGTTTCTCAATCCCGTGGACTATCCGGAAGCTCCCTATGGGATCTTTCAAGTCATTGCTACTGAATTGCGCGGCTATCACATAAGGTTCAGAGACATTGCAAGGGGAGGCATCCGCATCGTGCGCTCGAACACCCTTCAAGGGTACATGAACAATTCCGATTTCATATTCGATGAAAACTACAACCTGGCTTTGACACAGCAGAGAAAAAACAAAGACATCCCCGAAGGAGGTTCCAAAGGAACCATCCTCTTGCGCTGGGGACATCAGGACAAGTCGGAATCTGCCTTCAAGAAATACATCAACGGTCTGTTAGATCTCCTCCTCCCCGACGAAAACATTGTCGATCACTACGGAAAGGAAGTCATCCTCTTTTTAGGTCCGGACGAAGGAACCGCAGACATGATGGAATGGGCCTCAGAGAGGGCTCGGATCCTCGGGCACCCCTATTGGAAGGCTTTTTCTACGGGAAAACCTGTCTCTATGGGAGGAATTCCCCATGACCTCTATGGGATGACGACAAACTCCGTCCACCAGTATGTGCTCGAGATCCTCAAGAAGACCGGAAAAAAAGAATCAGGAATCACCAAAGTGATGACAGGGGGCCCTGACGGAGACCTGGGCAGCAATGAAATCCTGATCTCCAAGGATAAGCTCCTGGCTATTATTGACGGGTCCGGTGTGATCTATGACCCCAAGGGCATCAACCGGGAAGAATTGAAGCGCCTGGCTAAGAAAAGAGAAATGATCGAAAGATTTCAAAGAAACCTCATCTCACCCAAGGGATTTCTTGTCACAATAAAAGACCAGGATGTCGTATTGCCGGATGGAGAAAAAGTGCTCAGTGGACTCGAGTTTCGTAATATGTTTCATCTGCATCCGAAGTTCAAGGCCGACCTCTTCGTCCCCTGTGGCGGGAGACCCGCTTCGGTCAACATCAACAACTGGAGCCCATACATCGACAAAAAAGGTAATCCTCGTTTCCAATATATCGTCGAAGGCGCCAATCTGTTTATCACTCAGGATGCACGGATAAGGCTCGAGGAACACGGAGTCATATTGTATAAAGATGCTTCTGCGAACAAGGGAGGCGTCACATCTTCCTCATTGGAAGTCTTTGCTAGCCTGGCGCTGGATGATCACGAATATTCCAGCCTTATGTGCGTCAAAAGCACAAAAGTTCCTCCCTTCAGGAGAAGATATGTCGAAGAAATCCTGGAGATCATCAGAGAGAATGCTCAGCTGGAATTTGAAGTCATATGGAAGGAACACGAACGCACACACCTCCCACGCTCTGTTCTCACCGATAGGATCAGCGAAAAGATCAACACAATTACTGACGCCATCAACGCTTCAGATCTATTCAAGGATGAGACGCTTTTCAGGAATGTTATCGAGTGCTGCTGCCCCCGAGTGCTCATCGACCAGGTCGGATTCGACAAGATCCTCCAACGGGCTCCCCAGAGATACCTCGAAGCTCTCTTCGCATCACGCCTTGCAAGCCGTTATGTCTATAAACACGGTCTGGAAGCCAACGAGATCGACTTTTACGACTACCTCCAAGAGTACCGATGATCGGTGTTATGAGCGCTTTTTTGTTTTTTAGCGTTGAAGCCTTTCCATGAATTTCTCCAGGTTGATGATGTATCTCTGATGATTCCCCTGGCCGATGATCCCGGTACTGTCAGAGGCAGTCACAGCATATTCCAGAACTCGCCCCTCTCTCTTGACAAGAGTCGCCTCAGCATCCACAACTCCCCCGATTGGTGTCGCTCTCAGATGTTCGACATCCACCCGGATGCCTACCGTGGTCCATCCTTCCGGCAGATATCCTTGGAAATGGGTAGGGAGTGAGACATCTTTTGCAGACGCTTGAATTTGCAGAGTTTCGATGGTAAAACTTTAAGGAAGAATTCCCTGTCCAAACTTACAAAGAGGGAGAAAAACATTGGATATGAATCAAACCCAATCTACTAGCTCCACGAAAAAATGGCTCATCGGCTGCGGTATAGGCTGTGGTGTTGTGATCATAATCGTTGTGATCCTCTTGGCCAGCGGTTATTTTTTTGTCAAGAACATCGTCGACGAGTTCAAAAACACAGAGGCCATGACAGAGGTCTTGACCGAGCGTTTCGGAAGAATCACAGATTATTGTCCTGACGCCGATGGAGCTATCCGGCCAGAACGGATAGAGGCTTTTCTTTCTGCCCGGGATGCTTTTGCACCGATCCGGGAGAGGATCGCCAAAAGTCTGGAGACCCTCTCACAAAGAAAGGATGTCGATGACGTAGAGGTGGGGAAACCCAGGAGTATGCTCACGATGCTGAGACTCGGCTTTGGGATCATTCCACAGACGGCCGAATTCATCAAAACTAGGAATGAAGCGCTTCTCGGAGCGGGGATGGGCTTGGGTGAATACTACTATATCTATGTGGTGACTTATTATTCTTGGCTGGGGAAAAATCCTGAGGATGGACCTGGTTTCCAGATCGTGGGTCCTGGCGAGGAGAGAGACTTAGATTACTGGGACCAAGAGGATTCCAAAGAAATGCGCAGGGAACGTTTGCTGCGAAGGCTCAACCGGATGTTGCTGCCCATGCTGCACAATCAGCTCGAGAAGCTGACCGAAGAGAGTGGACCGAAGGCCTCAGAAGAGTGGCGGCAGATGCTGAAAAAGGAGATCGAAGCCCTCGAGCAGGATAAGGAGCGTCTCCTGTGGCAGGACAGTCTCCCCGAAGTTATCGCGTTATCCCTTAACCCCCACAAAGACCAGCTCGAGGCCAGTTACAATTTGATGACAAACCTCTTAGAAGTGACCATCGAACAGCAGGCCACACATTGACATTTCCACCTCCCCTCAAGAGGTTGCCGAAGGGGTCGTGCTGACCGAGCCCCGTGAGTTGACATTCACGGGTATCAGTGATAAAACCTCATAGAATTCAAATTGGAGGTACAGTGTTGAAAAGAGGTTGGAAACACAACAAAACCAAGTTCTTATTCCTGTGTATCACAGTATTCATGACGACTGTTCTGGCATTCCCGCAACAGGGAAAAAAGCGGCTGACTTATAAACAGGCCTATGGTGACATGGATGCCCGTTTTATGATGATGATGTCGAGAGTCAGATGGCTGGACGACGCACACTATCTTCTCACAGAGCAAGACAAAAAAACGAGAAAGACAAAATTGGTCAAGGTCAATGCGGAGACCGGTGAAAAAACGCTCTTTCTGGACTATGGGCTCCTCGAAAACGCCTTTCCCAAGGGTATGAGAGTTATGGATCATGCCGATAACACAAAAGATTACAGCGGCCTTATGTACATTAATAAAGACGACCTCTATCACTTTTCAGTGAAGGCAAATAACTTGAAGCGGCTTACAGCAACGCCCGGGAGAGAGAACAATCCTCAACTTTCTCCGGATGGGCGGTTTGTGGCCTACACACGAAATCACGACCTCTACTCAATGGATATCGAGACAGGGTTGGAATACCAGCTCACTGCGGATGGGTCGGACACCATCTACAACGGCTGGGCTTCCTGGGTTTATATGGAAGAGATCCTCGGCCGGGGAACCAGATACAGGGCCTTCTGGTGGTCACCGGACAGCCAGAAGCTGGCCTATCTGCGCTTTGATGACAACCCTGTTCCCACCTTCCCCCTCTTCAAGATGGGAGGGACACACGGGGAACAGGAGATCGAACGATACCCCAAACCAGGAGACCCGAATCCCCATGTCAAGCTGGGCATAGTCCCGGCCACTGGCGGGAAAACCGTGTGGGCCGATGTCGAAGAGAAGGCAGATCATTATGTGGCCTGGCCCTTCTGGTTGCCCGACAGTAGCCGATTGACCTTCCAGTGGATGAACCGTGGGCAGGACAACATCAAGATCTATGGCGTTGATCTAAAATCGGGGAAAAAGCACCAGATCTATGAGGAAGAGCAGCCCGCGTGGGTAGAATTTTTCGAAGATCTGCATTTTTTCAAGGATGGAAGTGCATTCCTCCTTCGCACCCATGTGGATGGCTGGAGCCATCTGTATCTCTATGACCTCGAAGGCCATCTTAAGAAAAGGCTAACCGAGGGCGAATGGACAGTGACAGATATCGCGCTAGTGGATGAGAAAAACGGCCGCGTTTTCTTTAGCGCCCGGAAAGAAAAGACAACAGAAACCCACCTCTATGTGGTCAACCTCGACGGGACAGGTTTTAAACGTCTGACAAAGGAGGCGGGCAACCATAGGGCTTCTGTCTCTCCCGAGGGAAGTTACTTTATCGACAGCTTTTCGGACATAACGACACCCACAAAACAGAATCTCTACAACTCAGATGGCGAGCTTGTACGCATGATCAAAGACATGGGCATGGCCGACAGAGAGGAATATACCCTCGGTAAAAAAGAGATGTTCACCATCCCCACCGAAGATGGATGGGATCTTCCCGCCTACTGGGTCTTACCTCCGGATTTTGACAAGAGCAAAAAGTACCCAGTCATTTTTTCTATATACGGGGGACCGAATGCAGGAAGAGTGTACAACTCCTATCCCTCGATGAGCGACCTCTACTTCGCCCAGGAAGGCATCATCATCTTCAGCGTCGACCACAGGGCTTCAGGCCATTTTGGGAAAAAGGGCGTGGACCTGATGCACCGGGATCTCGGGAAATGGGAGATGTATGACCTGATCGAAGCCGTGAAGTGGCTTCACCAGAAGCCCTTCGTGGACAAAACTAAGATCGGGATCACCGGGGGAAGTTATGGTGGATACACCACCTGTATGGCTCTCACCTACGGCGCCGATTACTTCACACATGGATACGCAAGATCATCCGTCACCGACTGGCATCTCTATGATTCGGTCTACACAGAGCGCTATATGGATCGGCCGTGTGAAAACGAGGAAGGCTACACGTTTGGGTCTGCGATGACACATGCAAAGAACATGAAAGGAGTCCTGTTCATGTCGCACGGAGATCTGGACGACAACGTCCATATGCAGAATACCGTACAGCTCATCAGCAAGCTCATGGACCTTGGGAAACAATTCGAGTTCATGCTTTATCCCGACCAGAGGCATGGCTTCCGCGCAACCAAACGGGATCATTCCAACCGTCACTATGTAGATTTCTGGTTCAAACATTTTTTAAATCGGTGAAATGAGCGAAGGTCCGTCCCATTTCGAAGAGCTAAAGCACTGCCCAGTATGCTCTGGCACAGACATTATCTCTTTCAGGAAGAGGACCTTCGACATCGGCACTCTCACTGAGGAAAACATAAAGATCACAGACAGCGATTACGGAAAGATCTGGGACCTGGATCGCTGCGAAAGCTGCACTCATGTGTTCGCCAATCCTGCGCCATCACCCACATTCATCCAATCGCTCTATGCCAAGACGGAAGACCCGGATTATGAGGAAGAATCTTTAGGAAGAGGAAAAAA
>JBATYS010000219.1:0-11198 GCA_049674205.1 Candidatus Aminicenantaceae bacterium | reverse complement strand
CTTTAAGCTCTAGGATAAACAGGCCTATGGAAAGCAGGATTAAGATCAAACCCACATAATTTATGGGCAGGATTTGGAATGAAAAGATGGCGACAAGAAGGCATAATCCCCCGAGCACACCGGGAAGGATCGCGCCAGGATTCGAGAACTCAAAATACAGTCCCAATAATCCAAGCATCAGAAGGATGTAGGCCAGGTTCGGGTTTGAAATGGTCAGGAGGAACTTTTGCCTGGCTGTCATAGGCAGGTCGACGACCTCTTCATCTTGAAGGTCTAATACTCTCTCCTCCCCATCGAATTTCTGAATTGTCTTGTTGTGGAAAAAATCGATGATCTCTTGTTCGTCCTTTGCGATCAAGTCAATGAGGCCTCCCTCGTATGCCTCCTTTTCTGTGTAGGACAGGCTTTCCCTTACAGCGTCTTCAGCCATTTTTGTGTTCCGGCCTCTTTTTTCAGCTATTGACTTGATATAAGAGGCCGCGTCATGGGTGATCTTATCGGCCATAGTCTCGTCCATCTGCTGTCCTGTGATCGAAACGCCCACAGGATGGGCTGCTCCTGTGTTGGTCCCAGGAGCCATAACGAAGAGATCACAGGCAACGCCTATAAAGAATCCTGCAGATGCGGCGCGAGCACCGCTGGGACTCACAAAGGCCACAACTGGGGTTTCGGTGCTGAGGATCTTTTCGATGATCTCTCTCATCGATGTATCCAGACCACCCGGAGTGTTGAGAGAGATAATGATGAGGCTGGCGTTCTCCCTATCCGCTTTTTCGAGGGATTTCTGGATGTATTCTGAAGTGATAGGATGGATGGGAGCATCAACCGTGATTTTGATGATAGAACCGTAACCCAGAGCCGTCAGACACAGAATTAAAAGGACAGGGAAGACGTATCTTTTCACCTTGATTTTATTATAGATAGGCGTTCTGACCAAGTCAATGCTTTATATTTGAGAGGGGTATGTTTTTCGATTATATCTTGAGTGTGAGCAAGGCCTGGACTAAAATAAAGCATAGCTATGGAAAAAAGAGCGTATTTTATTTTTCTTTTAATAGTCTTTTCATTTGTGTTCAATATTTATGCCTTGAATTCTGATCCATCTAAAGAAAAGAAAATCCAAAAGGCTGAAGAGCATGACACACATGCAAAAGCAAATATGAATACAACATTTGTAGTCAAACAATAAGAATCCCATCACGATTTTAAAGTCATTTTCCTGTATTAAACATACCCGAACAGCCTTAGTTTTTTTCTAACAAAAAAACCTGTTAAGCTTTTATTACATTCAAGGAAAATACCTCAACTTATGATTGCAATCCTACATTTCCTATTGATTATATATATTATAGGAAATTTAAAAAAAAGCGGAAAATCATTTTTTTCCTTGACATTGGGAAAAATGATAGTATTATTGTAGTATGATTATAGTACATTTAGAGCGTTTGGAGCGGGATTTTTCCGTTGCATCTCTCCCTTGGGCTCCTCCACTCTCCCCTGAAACTCTCTCCAAACGAATTTATACCCAACCTGTCAGACAGCCTGCCTCAACTCTCATGAGAATCCGGACACATTCCAATTATTTAAGTTTTATCCTCAAATTTCTGGACGATGACTCTTCCAGCTGGGGCCTGTTCAAAAGATCGGGTTTCTTGCGAAAAAATATAAGAGAATGAAGAGGAAAAGAAGAAAAGATGTCAAGACAAAAAAGGAATAAAAATTGCTCTTGAGACGCATTCCAGAGCGTGGATTAAGTCTATAGTATGGGAAAGGATTAAATGGGGAAGGATCATGCATCCTTTAAGCAGTTTGCCTGTTAATAAAGAACTGACGCCGGAAGATCTTCTACTGATCCGCAGCCAGCTCAAAGATCTGGGCTATCTGGAATGAGATTCCGGTGATAAAGAGAGGCAGGATTTTCCATTCGCCACTTCTTTAGGAGGATGGCGGGAGATTGAGACAATGAATAAACCCTTCTTAAAAACCGGCAGCAAAAAAATGCTTTGCGTTTTGCTTTTCTGGCTGGTTCTTTCACGAATGCCGGCCAATGCCGAAAACCAAAGCTGGTTGAACAATTCCCTGCGTATCTCTCTCAAACCCAAGCTTATACTGATTTTCACCAATGAATTCCGAAATCAGGAATTCACGTTTATGAATCATTATCTCGCAAATGTACAAGGGGGCCTCGAGTACGGCCTTTCCGAAAACGCCTATATCGCTTTCCTCTACAAGAGAGAAAACACAAAGAAAACAGATTATTTGCTCAATGAAAACCGCTACACGCTTGAGACCGGATGGAAAACAAAACTCGGCCCACAAGCTCATTTCGATCTCAGATTCAGGACCGAAGGCAGAACCTATGGGCATGGAAGAGCCGATAACCACTTTCGCTTAAGACTAAGGTTGCGATTGACAACTCAAGTGAAACTTGGGAATTTTACGATAAAACCCTTCATCGCCACCGAGCCCTTCGGGGATACCCTGACCAACACCATCCATCGGAACCGATTCTACCTTGGCGCATCTTTCCCGTTAGGTCAGCATTCGACGTTTGTCCTCAACTATCTCAGGCAGGATACAAAAAATAAAGAGCCCATTCATATTCTGAATGCCGGGTTTCAACTGAAATTTTGAACAGCGAAGGCATCTCTGAATGCATGAATTCAAAGACGCCGGTGAAGGAGGAAAGATGAAAAAAATAATTCTTTTCATTATAGCGGCAGGATTGCTATTTCAGGGCTGTCCCCCGGAGCATCAAGAAAATTCAGCAGCGGACAGCGTCACTTTGACTCTCGGCGCCTATACAGTTCCCAAAGAAGTCTATCAGAAAGAAATCATACCCTCTTTCCAGAAGATGTGGGAGGAAAAAACCGGGCAAGCCGTAAAATTTGAAGAGTCGTATATCGCCTCGGGAGCGCAATCCCGGGCCATCGTCGCCGGATTCGAAGCGGATATCGCGGCCTTATCCTTGGAACAAGATGTGGACCGCCTTCAAAAAGAGGGGCTGATCACCCATGACTGGAAAAACAGAAAGTATAACGGATTTGTAACCCGTTCCATCGTCGTCATCGCCTACAGGAGCGGAAACCCAAAAAATATCAGGGGGTGGGAAGATCTCGCCAGGGAGGACGTGGATGTCCTTTACCCCAGTCCGAAAACATCCGGTGGGGCCATGTGGGATGTCAATGCCGTCTACGGCGCCGGCCTCAGAGCAGGTGAAGCGGTGACCGGTAAACCTGATCCCGACCTGGCCAAACAGCTGCTGAAATCAATACAGAAGAGAGTCAAGACCATGGATAAATCAGGCCGGGCCTCGGTTACCACTTTCGAGAACGGCATAGGTGACGCTCTTTTGACCTATGAAAACGAAGCCCTGCTGAGACAAAAAAGCGGAAGAGATTTCCCTTTTTTGATCCCTGAAGCCACGATTCTTATCGAAAATCCCATCGCCCTCGTGGATCGGAACGTAGACAAACACGGAAATCGAGAAGTGGCCAGAGCCTTCATAGATTTTGTTTTGTCCAGAGAAGCACAGCGGAATTTTGCGCGGTACGGGTTCAGGCCGGTGGATGAGGGGATTTCCGAAGAATTCGCAGAGGAATACCCAAAGCCACGACTCCTTTTTGACATCTCATATCTCGGGGGATGGGAAAAAGTTTCTAAGGAGATCTACGGAACGGACGGCATATGGACCCGGATCATCCGAGAGTTGGCCGATGAAAAATAACCGGGCGACAGCCCTGGCTCCATCGGAAATGATTCCCCGAAGTCTCTCCCTTTTTTATATCGGCTTTCTGATTGTTCTGCCCATTGTGGCCATTACGGCCGAGGCTTTTAAAGGCGGGCTCCCGAATCTATTCCATCAAATCACCCTGCCTGAGGGACTCTATGCATTGAAGCTGACCTTTTTTCTTGCTTTATTTCTGGCGCTTATCAACATCGTCACCGGCACGGCAACAGCCTGGGTCTTGGTCCGCTACAGTTTTCCGTTTAAAACCTTCATGAATGCTCTGATAGATATTCCTTTCGCCATACCCACCGTGGTCACAGGAATAATGCTTGTATTACTCTACGGCCCCAACAGTCCAATAGGAAGCTTCTTTGAAAAACAGGGGATCGAAATTATTTTTAACAAACCAGGGATCATTCTGGCCCTCCTCTTCGTTACCTTTCCTTTTGCGGTCCGATCCGTTCAGCCGGTGCTCATGGAGATGGAGAAGGATATGGAGGAGGCCGCCCAAACGCTCGGAGCTTCCAGGACCACCATCTTTTTCCGTGTGATTTTGCCGACCCTGTTGCCCTCCATTCTGACCGGAACCGCCCTCTCCTTCAGCCGAGCCCTGGGCGAGTTCGGGTCCATCGTCATCGTTGCGGGAAACATCCCTTTTAAAACCCAAGTCGCTTCGGTCTACATCTACGGGGAAATAGAAAGCGCCAATATCCAGAGTGCTCTGGGAACGGCTGTGGTTCTGCTTTTCAGCTCGTTCGTCGTCTTGTTCTTTTTGAACATTCTCCAGAAATGGAGCCATAAACATGAGCGATGAGCATCGTTGTGTCGAACTGACCCGGAGCCGTCATCGCATCGGTCAATGGCTACTCCTTTCCTTTGTCCTGATATGGTTTTTCATACTCATCCTGACTCCCTTGATCGGGATCATCAAGGCGACCTTCAGCCAAGGGATCGAAGCCGTGAAAAACTCCTTGGCCACACCGGCCTCAATGCATGCATTCTGGCTGACCCTCGTCATTACAGCATCCGCCGTCGTTTTGAATACACTCTTTGGCACAATTCTGGCGGTCGTTCTCGCCCGACAGAATTTCAAAGGGAAACTATTCCTGGAAAGCCTCCTCGATCTCCCTTTTGCCGTCTCTCCGATTGTGGCCGGCTTCATGTTCATTTTATTGTTCGGGCCGAGAGGATGGATCGGCAATTGGTTCTCCTCCCTGAACATAAAAATCATCTACGCCTTCCCCGGGATGCTGATCGCCACCCTGTTTGTCACTCTTCCTTTTGTCGCCCGTGAAGTCCTTCCCGTTCTTCGAGAATTCGGCCCGGAGCAGGAAGAAACCGCCTCGACTCTAGGCGCATCCCAATGGCAGACTTTTTGGAGGGTCACACTTCCGTCCATCAAGTGGGGGATGGCTTACGGAGTCACCCTGACAATTGCACGGTCGATCGGAGAATTCGGAGCAGTCCTTGTCGTCAGCGGCAGCATTATCAACAAAACGCAGACTGCAACCCTGCGTATCCACGATCAGTTTACCGATTTCAACTATGCAGGAGCTTTCTCTGCTGCTCTTCTGCTCGCCGCTTTCTCTTTTTTCCTGCTTAATATTATCCAGTATATCTACAAGAATAAAGGATCGGCTTCCACATGAGCGGTATTCGAGTCGAAAGCGTGACCAAAAAATTTGGGGATTTCGTCGCAGTGGACGACGTCAGCTTTGCGGTCGAGGAGGGGGAACTCGTTGCACTGCTCGGACCGAGTGGCTCTGGAAAAAGCACGATCCTGCGGATTGTCGCAGGCCTTGAAACACAAGACCACGGACACGTTTATCTGACGGGAGAGGATGTGACATCTTTGAGTCCTCAGAAACGCAAGATTGGTTTTGTCTTCCAGCATTATGCCCTCTTTAAGCACATGACGGTTGAAAAGAATATTGCCTTCGGGCTGGAGATCCGGAAAAAAAATAAAACCCAAATAAAAAAAAAGATCGCCGAACTCATCGACCTGGTCAAACTGAATGGATATGAAAAACACTATCCTAGCCAGCTTTCAGGGGGCCAGCGCCAGCGGGTGGCCCTGGCGAGAGCCCTCGCTCCAGAACCCAAAGTCCTTCTTCTGGACGAGCCTTTCGGATCACTGGACGCCAAAGTGCGGAAAAACCTGGCCAAGTGGATCAGACACCTGCACGACAGAATAAGAGTGACAAGCATCTTTGTCACCCATGACCAGAGCGAAGCGATGGAAATAGCGGACAAAATCATTGTCGTCAACAGGGGAAGGGTCGAACAAATCGGAAACGCCTCGGAAGTTTACGAGCACCCCAAATCGAAGTTTGTCGCCAGTTTTGTCGGGAATGTCAATGTGATAAACGGACGCACATACGTGAGCCATATAGCCATCGAGGGTACCGAGGGTAGAATATCCCAGAAAACGGAAGATATTCCCGAAGACCACGATATTGTATTGCTGGTGCGGCCCGAAGAAGTCGTCATCGAGAAGAAAGCATCAAAAGACTCCAGCATACCTGCCGTGATTGAAGAGATTCATTATCGCGGAAGTTTCTATGAAGTCGATCTGAGAATCGGCGCCAATGATATCAAGTCGTTCGTTCAAAAAGAAAGGTACAAAAGCAATCCATGGACTGTGGGAGAACACGTCTTTGTCCTCTTTACGCAGTTCAAAGTGTTTGAAGCCTCCGAAGGGCACCAGGCCATCCATAGAATGCTGAAGCAGTTGGGCTACATCGAATGATCTTATCGATAACCTTGTGGTCTTCGATGAAGGCGACGAGGTGCATCGGGCCGCCGCATCGAGGACACTGCAGCGGGTCTGTCTCGTAGACTTTTCGGATCATCTCGGCCCAGCCTTTGGAGGGAACAGAGATGTCTTCTTCGATGATCGGAGCATGAAGGAGCGCCTTATTCTTACGCATCTTACCTCTATGCGCATTAGAGTAAGCCATAATAGCGCACCATGACCTGGCCTCTATCGGGAATGTGGGAGGTGACTCTGGCGATGGACTCCAAGTAGTCCATGCCGATCCGCAGACAGATGGCCTTTGCGATGAGCACGGTCCGTAAAAATGGATTGATATGTTCAATGCGATGAATTGTGTATTGCAGTGACTTTAAGTATAATACAGATGCTCTTATTACAAGGCGTGATTCTTCTCATGGTTTATGGTTTCTTTTTTTCCTCCAATGCTCCGGAAATTCGCACTGTTTTTTTGGACGAGTGCGTGCGTGGCGTTGTTATCAACAATAACCAGAAGACTCGGTAATACATGCCTTCAGATCGCACTTTTGAAAAATTTTAGAGATGAAAAAGACGGGACGGAGCAAGAGGGTAAAAAGATAAGAGTGTAATCTTTGAAAGAAGTCAAATCGACACTGTTTCCCTCGCTCCCTCTAAAGTTGAGCGGCTTGGAGGAGCTGGCGACCAACCTGTGGTGGAGCTGGCATCCGGAAGCACGAATGCTTTTTAAGAAACTGAATCGCGCGACCTGGAAGGAAAACCGCCACAACCCTGTGAAAACGCTCAGAGAGCTCCCCGTGGAAATATTTGAATCCGCGGCACGGGATGCCCAATATTTGAAGCATTATGATTTGGTGCTAGAACAATATCACAAAGACATAGATGCGAAGAGAGGCTGGTTTACGGAAAACATCACTGCCGAGTGCAAATTTCCCATCGCCTACTTCTCCGCTGAATACGGACTGCACCATTCACTGCCCTTTTATGCAGGTGGATTGGGTTTTCTGGCGGGTGATTATCTCAAAGAATGCAGTGACTTGGGGATGCCGGTGGTGGCCGTGGGATTCATGTATCCAGAGGGATATCTGCATCAGAAAATCCGTGACGATGGCTGGCAAGAAAATGTAGATGAGGTTCTCGACAGAGAGGCATCTCCAATCAGTAGGGTGCTTGATGAAAAAGGGGGACAACTGGTTGTCAAAGTTCCTTTCATCGAGCCGTCGATTCATGTGGCCGTATGGAAGGTCATGGTGGGGCGTTTGCCCCTGTATTTGATGGACACGGACTTAGAAATCAACGACCCATGGAATCGGGAGATATCGGCCCGTCTTTATATCGGCGACACAGAACAGAGATTGCGTCAGGAAATTGTCCTCGGTATCGGCGGAAGCGAGGTTTTGGCCAGTTTGGGCATAAAGCACTCCATCCTCCATCTGAATGAAGGGCATCCGGGATTTGCCATACTGGAACGCATCAGAGAACGGATGCTGGGTGGTATGAATTATGAGGATGCGGCCCGCCAGGTGAGAAGTACGACTATATTTACAACACATACGCCGGTGCCTGCCGGTCATGACGTGTTCCCTTTTCCATTGATGGAAAAATATTTTCATTCTTATTGGCCGACCCTAGGATTGGGCCATGACGGTTTTTTGCAATTAGGAATGCATCCAGAGTATCCCGATTCCGGTTTCAACATGACTGCATTTGCCTTGAGAATGTCCGATTTCCATAATGGGGTGAGCAAGCGTCACGGAGAAGTCGCCCGCCGTATGTGGCAGAGCCTCTGGCCGGAAAACTCCGAAGAAAAAGTACCGATTGATTCCGTCACCAACGGTGTCCATATCCCCACCTGGACAGAACCGAAATTTGCACTTCTTTTTAATAAATACTTGGGCCCCGGCTGGCTGGCCGATCATGACAGTCACGAAGTTTGGGAATTGATCGACGAAATCCCGGATGAAGAATTATGGCAAACCCATTATTGGCTGAAAATGAAGTTGATCAATACGATACGCGAATACGCAAGACAGCGTTGGGTTCAGGATAGGGGTAGTCCTGCAATCGTCCTGGCGGGAGGAGCATTTCTCGATCCTGCTGCGTTGACGATAGGATTTGCTCGACGTTTTGCCACTTACAAGAGAGCAAATCTCATATTCCATGACAGAGAGCGGCTGAAGCGAATGGTAAATAGCCGGTGGCATCCCATACAAATTATCTTTGCGGGCAAGGCTCATCCCGCAGATGATCCGGGAAAACTCGTCCTTCAAGAAATTTTTAACGCGGCAAAGGACCCAACCTTTGGAGGACGCATTGCGTTTGTGGAAGATTATGATGAGCAACTCGCTCAGTACATGGTGCATGGCGTGGACATATGGCTCAACAACCCATTACCTCCCCTTGAGGCATGTGGAACCAGCGGAATGAAAGCAGCGATAAATGGCGTACCACACATGAGTATCGCGGACGGTTGGTGGATTGAGGGATTTAGCGGTAAAAACGGCTGGATTTTTGGCCGTGAAGAACTGAGCGGGAACAGGGATCAACACGATGCCGAGGCTATTTATGAAATATTTGAGAATAAGATCATTCCCTGTTTTTATAAGATTTCCGATGATGGGATGCCTCATGATTGGATCAAGGTCATGAAGGAAGCGATCAAGAGCAGCGCGCCGAGATATTCTGCGCGGCGCATGGTCAAAGAATACATACATAAATTTTATGCAACGGCATTGAAAAATGTAGAGCCGAAGAGTTGAATGACAAATTTAGTCAATGCAGGAATAAACAAATGACGGATATTTTTAAAGCCTATGACATCCGGGGATCGTACCCTGATGAACTGGATGAAGCGAAGGCAAAAAGAATCGGATTTGCTTTTATCAGGCTCTTACAATGCATAAAAAAGGAGATAAACAAGATAAGATTGTGAATTTGCAAGAGAAGAACAATGCTTGAATTGCCACAGCATAAAACAAAGATCGTTTGTACAATCGGTCCTTCTTCGCGATCGTCATCGATTCTAAAAAGACTCATTCAAAGCGGTCTGAATGTTGCACGCCTCAATCTTTCTCATGGCAGTCTTGAAGAACACAAAAAAAGCATTCGGACTATCCGCTCTCTTGCCGCCAAATTGGATCATGTCGTGCTGATCCTCGTCGACCTTCCAGGTCCGAAGATCCGCATCGGGCAGCTATCGCATGAGCCGCTCGTACTTAAAGCAGGCGAGGAGGTGATACTCACCACAAAAAATATATGTGGGACAGCCTCGCACATCCCCGTAAATTATTCAGGCTTGCCTAAAAGCGTGTCTCAAGGTAATCTCATCTATCTCAACGATGGATTTATCCAATTAAGAGTGCACTCCGCCTCCAGGAACGAAGTGAAGTGCAAAGTTATAATCGGCGGACCGCTTCTGTCTTACAAAGGGCTTAATATTCCTGGGGCGAAATTAAATATAGGGGCGATAACGAAAACCGACCTCGATTATGTCGATTTCGGGCTGAAGAATGGAATCAACAGTTTCAGTGCTTCCTTCGTAGGAGATGCAAATGACATACTGAAATTAAAAGATTTCGCGCACAAACGAGGAGCATCGATCAATGTCGTGGCAAAGATTGAACGGGCGGAAGCAATCGAGAACATCGATAGGATAATCGAAGTGGCCGACGCGATTATGGTGGCACGGGGAGATCTCGGTGTTCAAATACCCGTTGAAGAAATCCCCATAGTACAGAAAAACCTTATACGCAAGGCAAACCTCGCGGGTTGTCCTGTCATTACCGCCACACAAATGCTTGAATCCATGACAGAGAATACCCGTCCCACAAGAGCGGAGGTGACCGATGTGGCGAATGCCATTCTGGATGGCACCGATGCCTTGATGCTTTCGGAAGAGACAGCGATCGGAAAGTACCCTGTTGATGCAGTGAGAATGATGACTAAAATTGCCCTGTCGACGGAACATCAAAGGAATACCTACGGCTTTTCATTCCATTCAGAAAGATACTTCAAGCGTGTCGGACAAAAGATGATGAGTATTGAGGACGTCGTATCCGTGAATGTGATTGAGTCGGTCCGCGCCCTGAATGCGCGTCTCATATTGACCCCTACTCATTCCGGCAGTACGGTCCGCAGCATTGCACGATTCAAACCAGATTGCTGGAATTTGGCTTTTTGCCGTGACAGGAGTGTCCGTGATTTTTTGATTCTTTCCTACGGAGCCTATCCGATTATCATAAGGCACAAGATCGAAGACTGGACCGAGACGATGTTGCGGTTCATCAGGAAAAACCGTCTGGCCGTCAAAGGCGACACCCTGGTCATGACACAAGGCATTTCGGGAAAACGGGACGGCACAAATTCACTCAGGGTTATAAGATTGAGTTGACTAATCTCAAATCAAATCTTGGAGGCCAGGTTACCGGAACAAAAGGACCGAAAGCCGGTTGCCCTCGGTAACATCCCCTGTTCCGTGAATGCCACTGATGAAATACATAAGGCACCGACTCACTGTCTTTCTTCATCGAAGACCCCTTGCAACATCGATCCCAAAGGATTTTGCTAAACAATTAGAGTTCATTTAGACAGATGAGTTTCAGGTGCTTTTTGAGACTAGATTGATAAAGAAGGCTAAAGAATGGGATGAAGGACAAGGAAAGATATATAGGTTTCCAAAAGAATTATCTAGTAAAATGTATAGTAAGAAAAAACCTG
>JBATYS010000218.1:0-3777 GCA_049674205.1 Candidatus Aminicenantaceae bacterium | reverse complement strand
ACCGATTTTTTGGTGGCTCTTTGAACACGCCGAGCGGGTAATACGGAAACACTTGCTCCTCCAACCACCTCAACGATTCTTCCGGTGTGCACTTCCATCCCGACGGACAATTGGACGCCACCTCAATAAACGATGTTCCCAATCCCTCCATCTGATACTCAAAGGACTTCTTGATCGCCCGCTTGGCCTTCCTGGTATTGGCTGGCGTGTTGCAGCTCACTCTTTCCACATACGCCACCCTCTCGAACGTCGCCACAATCTCGGCCATCTTAATCGGCATCCCTGCCGTCGCCGCATCTCTTCCATAAGGACTCGTGCTCGTCTTCTGCCCTTCCAGCGTTGTCGGCGCCATCTGCCCCCCTGTCATCCCATAAATCCCATTGTTGATGAAAATAAACGTGAAGTTTTCGCCCCTATTACACGCGTGCAAAGTCTCTGCCGTCCCTATCGCAGCCAAATCACCATCACCCTGATACGAAAAGACGATCTTATCTGGAAGTATCCGCTTGATCCCTGTAGCAACCGCGGCCGCTCTCCCATGAGCCGCCTCCTGCATATCAATATCCATGTAATGATAGGCGAATACTGAACAACCCACTGGACAAACCCCAACGATCTTGTCCTGGATGTCCATTTCGACGACAAGTTCCATCATCAATTTATGAATAGTCGAATGGAAACATCCCGGACAGTAATGCATCCGCGTATCAGTCAGCGCAGCCGGCCTCTCATATATGAGCTCGAATCCGTCTTTCATCGTCGCGCTCCTTTGAATGTTACGTAATCAATCATTCCAAAAATAGGGGACTGGCACCAATTTTCTTCACCCCTGGAAATAGGTGACAGTCCCCTATTTTTTACCATTTATACATGCTCCTTGATGGCGTCGAAGACCTCTTGAGGGATGGGGACAATGCCTCCCAACCTCCCAAAAAAATGAACAGGTTTTTTCCCGCATACCGACAGCTTCACATCCTCCACCATCTGACCGGCATTCATCTCGATCGAGATAAAAAACTTCACCTGCTCTCTCCCCGCGATCTCCTCGACCTGCGGCGCCGGAAACGGCCACAACGTGATCGGCCTAAAAAGCCCCATCTTCAGTCCTTCCGCCCTTCCCATGTCCACGGCCCTCTTCCCGATCCGCGAGCACAACCCAAACGCCATCACTACGATCTCCGCATCGTCCAACATATATTCCTCATACCGCACTTCATTCTCAACGATCGTCTTGAATTTCTCCTGCAGCGCCAAATTGACCACTTCCATGTCTTCCGACTTGATATACAACGACGTCAAAATATTCCGCTTCCGATCCGCCGTCTTCCCCGTTGTCGCCCACGGTTTGTTGGGCTTATACTCACTCCGCTCCGGCAACTCCAGCTTCTCCATCATCTGCCCAGTCGCCCCATCCGACAGCAACATCACCGGGCTCCTGTACTTATCGGCCAGCTCAAACGCCAAAGTCGTGTGGTCCGCCATCTCTTGCACTGAATTCGGCCCCAACACGATCAGATGATAATCGCCATGACCACCACCCTTGACCGCCTGAAAATAATCACCCTGACTGGGTTGGATCGTCCCCAATCCAGGTCCCCCCCTCATAATATTCGCAAAAACGGCCGGGATCTGTGCGCATACCAAATAACTGATGCCTTCCTGCATCAGCGAGAACCCAGGCGAAGACGTCGTGGCCATCACTCTTCCCCCGGCTCCAGCCGCTCCATATATCATATTGACCGCAGCCAGCTCACTTTCGGCCTGGATCAGAGTATAATCATACTTCGGCTCCTCCTGTGCCAAATACTCGATCACCTCACTCTGCGGTGTGATGGGATATCCAAAATAGCCCTGCAGTCCTGCCCTGATCGCCGCCTCCGCCAGCGCCTCGTTTCCCTTCATCAAACGTGTTTCACCCAACTTTGCCTCCATCCGAAGCTCCCTCAGCAGCAGCCTCACTAGCGCCTTCAGCAGCGTTCTCCGCAGCAGCCTCACCGCCAGCCTCAAAACCCGCCTCATCCACTTCCTCCACCTTTTCCTCTTCCTTCGCCGGCTGCTTTACCTCTCTATACACCGTAATCGCCGCATCCGGACAAATGACCGCACAATTCAAACACGCGATGCACTTATCTTCATCCGCCAAATATGCATAATGTAAACTATAACTGTTCGTATCAGAGGTGTTCAGAGCCAAACAATCGGTCGGGCAATTGAGAACGCACAGGTTGCACCCCTTGCATTCCTCAATATCTATCTCGACATAACCCTTTTTTGGCATTTATTCCTCCCTCTCCTCCAAATCCTCCCTATGCTCCCAATTCTCTGTATCATCCCTATCCCTTATATCATCCGCCATATTAACATCGCTTATTTCGTTCTGTATCCGCACATACTGCTCGTTTAATCCATCTCTGCACAACACCATAACACTATCAAGCCCCAATAGTCTTTATTGCTTTTTTAACCAGGAGTATCACATAAGAGATCGCCATAATGATCACAACTGCTAATCCCTGGAAAAAGACAACAAGCCCATCAAGGAGATTTTTAACACCTGAACTCATATGACTCATTGTATTCGCTGATTATTTAATAAAACATAGCCGACCCAACTATTTTAACCGATCCATCCGATATATCAACCTCAACTGCTCAACAACCACTCCTGGTCGACTCTTATAACTGGACTTCACATCTCAAACGACATCACACGATGGGAATGACACTGGATATTGACAGCCGCCGGCATCGATGCAATATGACACGGAAAAGCCTCCACGTGGACTGCCAACGATGTCACGCGACCACCCAATCCCTGAGGGCCGATCCCCAGGTTATTCACGCGCTCGAGCAGCCTGATCTCCATATCCTTATAGAAAGGATCAGCATTGTGGGACCCCAACGGTTGCCTCAGCAGCGCTTTCTTCGCCAGCAGCGCCGAATACTCGAAGTTCCCACCAACCCCAACACCCACAACTGTGGGCGGACAGGGATTCGAACTTCCTTTCTCCACCGTTTCGACCACAAAATCCTCGATGCCTTCCTGACCGGCCGCCGGAGCGAACATCCTAATCTGACTCATATTCTCCGCACCGCCCCCTTTGGCAATAAATGTCACCTTAAAGACTTCTCCGGGCACCAATTCCCAGTGGATATAAGCGGGCGTATTATCACCCGTATTCTTCCGCCGAATTGGGTCGGACACAACAGATTTCCTCAGGTAGCCCTCCTCATATCCAGCCCTGACACCTTCTTCGATGGCTTCCCTCAGGCTTCCCATATCCCCGTCCTTCTTAAGGTCAACATCCTCTCCGATCTCCACGAAGAATATTGCCAGTCCTGTGTCCTGGCAGAGCCCCAATTTTTCAGATTTTGCGATCTGGGCATTCTGGAGCATCTGATCAAAAACAGCCTTTGCTACAGGGGATTCTTCCCGTTCCTTCATGTCTTCGATGACTTTCACCACATCGTCTTGGAGGACGAAGTTGGCTTCTTGGACGATGTACTTGATGTTGTCTCGGACCTCAACAAAACTTATGGTTTTCATATAAGACCTCCCGGTGAAAAAATGTATGAATGTTGATACGTCTGGGCATGAACTAAATAGTTTAGAACCGAATCCAAAACCTGTCAAGTAAAAAGGCCCAAAATAGGGGACTGTCACCTTTTTCCAGAGGTAGAGAAAATAGGTGCCAGTCCCTTTTTTAATCACCCCAGGAAATAGGTGACAGTCCCCCTTTTCCTCCACCCCTGGAAAATAGTGACAGTCCCCTTTAT
>JBATYS010000217.1:0-4047 GCA_049674205.1 Candidatus Aminicenantaceae bacterium | reverse complement strand
CCCCCAAAACATCACATATCCCAGCGGAGAAAAGATCACGTTTTATGCCTACAGCCGATCCGCCCGGATGACCACCCCTGGAGTTTTTGACCTGATCGAAGATAACCGCCTCTACAGCTTCTACTTTTCGTCCTGGCGGGAACTCTCCGATCTCCACCTTGATTTTGGCTCAGAGAGGGGAGTTTATGCAGCTGAGATCAAGTATTTCGACCAGACTATCTTTCGGGGACAAACAAGGGCAGAGATCAAGAGACTTCGCTTTCATCCAGTGCCTCCCTACAATCTCAAGAACCAGAACCTCTACCAAATCAGCATTTTCCTCAAGAATAGATCAGAGATCGACACTCAGAAATCCCCCTTCCGGTTTTCGATCCTTCCTGTCCGATAACGATGGAAGTAATTCTAAATCTGTTATCGTATGAACATAAGTGCGTTATTAAGTTTCCCAATTGTGTGGTGGAGAAAACCGTGTGAAGGACTGGACGGGTATGGTGTTTTTCTATGTAGGGTCCGTTCCCCCGAACGGACCGTTTGGGAAACGGTCCCTACAAAGCGTGTTTTCGAAATCACCAATTGGGACACTCGGATTTTATTCATCACAGATTTAGAAATGTTGACAATGATGATGGAGCACCTTGACATATGGTTCGAATTTTAATATCTCTGGGATAGATGCAAAAACCTAGGTTCCCCATAATCTTCGCGTCCCTAATCCTATTTTCACTGGGTCTGACCTATTTTGTGGTGATCCACTCCCAAACGTCATCCTTTACTATCCTTGATCATGAGTATCGTATCTCCCCCGCCTTTTTTCTTGTTTGGTTAATCCTGTTTTTTCTTCTTGTATCCGCATGGCTCTTATTAACCCATATGGAGGTCAAAACCTACGGCAGCGAACGCAACAACTCTCTTTGGGATAACTTCCTGTCCCAAGTACCTCTCAGTTTTTTCTTGCTCACCCCATTAATCCTGAATCACTATTTAGACAGGGAGGACCTGAAGACAAGGTTGAATGTATTCCTGGTTTCCATCATCCTCTGTGTCCTCTATCTTTTCCTTTTGCGCTGGGGCAGGTTCCTAAATCTAAGGTCAGCCATAAACAAAGCACTCCAGTCATTCAGCCATCTTCCTCCCAGGAAAAAATTGGTGATCCTTTTTTTTGCCGCTTTTCTCATCTACAATCTGTGCACTTTTGTTCTAGTCTCACAAAAGATCACTTTTTCGGGTGATGAACCGTACTATCTCCTCACATCGCATAGCCTCCTCAAAGATAAAGACATCAATGTGGCAAATAACTACGCGCAGGAGGATTATTTTTCATTCTACTCTAAAGAGAAAAATCCCAGATTCAGGCTGGGCATGTATGCGCGCGAAGGACAAAAGGGCCCTAGCTATATCTATCCGATAAACCTGCCTGGCGTTTCAGTGCTGGCGCTGCCCTCCTACTGGTTGAGTCAGCATTTTCACGGAGATCTACTGACCTTTATCCTGAAAGGGAGCCTCGTGATCTGGGCCGTTTTATTGGGCCTTCAGCTCTACCTCCTGGCCAGAGAACTGTGGGGGGATGAGAAAATTGCACTCCAGCTCTGGCTGTTTTACTCCTTCTCTGCGCCCATTCTTTTCTTTGCCATTCATCTCTATTCCGAGATTCCCATTGCCCTTTTCTCGTTATATATATTCAGGAAGGTCCGCTCTAAAAAGTCCCTCGCCCTCTTTCACTATTTCTTCCTGGGTTTTCTCCTGTCTCTTTTCTTCTGGTTCGGGCTCAAGTATAACTTGCTCTTCGGGACTATGCTTCTTGTCTCTATGTTTTTTCTCCTCAAAGAGCATCGGGCCGGGGTCAAGATCCTATGTTTCCTCCTGTTTCCTCTTTTATCCCTAACTCTGTTCTATACGTTTATCCATTCCATCTATGGGACATTCTCCCCATTCTCTGTATACGAGGGCGTGCTCACCCCAGAAAGGCTGCAGGCTTTTAAGGATGCGGCTTTGAGCGCACCCCTTTCCATGAGATTCGACACCCTTCTCAACTATTTTCTCGACCAGAGGGATGGCCTTTTGCTCTACTCTCCCTTCTATGTTTTTGCTTTTTTGGGTTTTGTGGAGATATTCCGAAGTTCAAAGAGAGATTTTTTCATCCTTCTATTTATCCCTACCCCTTATCTTTTAAACTACGCCTTTTTTACCCACCGCCAGGGTTACAGCCCCCAGGGACGAATCCTCACGCCCGTCTCCTGGATCCTGGGCCTAGCCGTCGGCTATTTTCTAATCCATAACCGGAAGAGGATTTATGCATTTCTGTTCTGGGTTCTTAGCACCATGGGTGTTGTCATGGCAATATTTCTGCTTTGGCATCCTCATTTTCTCTACCAGCCGACAACGAATGAATTCACATCACGCGCCGGAGAGATGTTTGTCCACCTCAGCAACATGTACATTTTCCTGCCCCATTTTCTGCCTTCCTTCATCAAGGTCAACAATATCGGCTACGTCCCAAATTATCTCTGGATTCTGGCCATTGTGATATTCGTCTGCGCCTACGCCTTTATTAAAAGAGAGATGAGGCTTAAAAGAACATTTTACTTGGTCTTTGCCCTATCTCTCCTTCTTCTCGTGTTTCTGCTCTGGGTTCTTTTCCCGAGGCCGAGCCTCTACGATACGCGGACGTTTAGCTACTCTCCGCAGGTGGCCCTGGGCTACTATCTCTTCCCAATGGGGGACGGTGTTGTCGTGAAAAAGACGGCGGAATTTTATCTCCACAGGGAAAACAACTACAGAATACTGTTCAGCTCACGAAGAGCGCGGGAAAATCTTCAGCTGAATTTTGGGTCAGAGAAAGGAGAATATGAGGTCCGTCTCAACTTCTTCGATCTGCCGATCTTTGAGGGAAAAACGTCTTACGAAAAGAGAACAATCACGCTCGATCCCCCTGTCTATTACCAGTACAATGATCTCTATCTATATGAGATCCACCTCAACCTGAAAAAACTTTCCTCTGAATCCATGCTCGTCGATCCCTTCTTTTTCCAGATCGTTCCCATCCGATAAACAATCATAAGATGAAGGATGTGTTTTGAATGACTAGCGAATCTTGCGGGGGTAGGCGTTTAAGCTCAGGTCTAAAGGCCCAGTTTTCTGGTGCCCGATCTTCTCAACAGCCAGAGCTGCGACCATGACCGCATTATCCGTGCAGAATTCAGGGGAAGGGATAAATGCCGGGAGATGAAAAGTGCGGGCCAGTTTCTGGAAATCTTGTCTCAGGACAAAGTTTCTCGCTACTCCTCCACAGAGGATCAAAGATCGGGGTTTGAACGCTTTTATCGACTTGGACATGTTGGACAGCATTGCGCGAACGATGGCTTTCTGAAAGCTCGCCAAAAAATCGACGAACTTCGGATGCTCCTTGGAAATATTGTGCTCTCTGATGTGTCTCAGCGCAGCTGTTTTTAAACCGCTGAAGCTAAAATCCAAACTTCCATCGGTCATGTGTGGAGTAGCAAAGGGAAATTCTTTTGGATTGCCCTTTAGTGCCAAGCTCTCGATGACCGGTCCCCCCGGATAATCCAGGTCAAGGAATTTAGCGATCTTATCCAAGGCCTCTCCGGCCGCATCATCCCGGGTTCTTGCGACTTGTTGAAATGACAGTTTTTTCTTTAACAGGATGATAGCCGTGTGCCCGCCGGACACAAGCAGAGCCAATAAAGGAAAGGGGATCTCCCTATTCTCGATAAAGGCCGATTCGACATGGGCTTCAAGATGGTCCACAGGGATCAACGGTTTATCAAAACAGTAAGCCAGACCTTTGGCAAAAGAGAGCCCCACAAGAAGCGATCCGATGAGCCCTGGACCTTGGGTGACAGCATAGGCATCAATATCCTTGAGAGAGAGATGAGCCCGGGAGAGGCTTTCCTCCACAACATACGTGATCGATGCGATGTGTTGCCGCGAGGCCAGTTCGGGGACGATCCCTCCATAGGGCGCATGGATCTCGTCCTGCGACAAGACAATGCTGCTCAGGATCTCGAAGGTGTCTGTGAGCACAGCCGC
>JBATYS010000216.1:0-2220 GCA_049674205.1 Candidatus Aminicenantaceae bacterium | reverse complement strand
AGAACTCCAGAATTTTTTCCGGTGCATCCGTGATGGTAAAGTGCGGAAAGTCAGCGGAGAGGAAGGGCTTCGAGCTCTTAAACTGGCCTACAGAGTCCTTGAGGAAGCCTCCACTTAATCCTGTCGTGTCCTCTATTTTATAATCTTGATGAGAGTGTCACGGGGAGGAGTGTCTCCGAGTTCCATCCCATTCATGATCGCAAACCTGGGCCATAGGTCCTCCTTAATCCCTGAGTCCTGCAGGATTCTCTGAAGGTTCTGTCTTCCGTTCGATCTGTGGAGCTTGATCCGTTTTGGCGGCCGATCGATATAGGCTCTGTCTGTGAGTTCCTTGAACGAACTGACGAGTCTATCGAACTGGTTGTCGAATTGGTCGAATTTTGTGATCGTGCTAAGCGCTGTAAAGGTATAGATGTAAGATCCGTACTTGATAAAAGACAGAAGGACCCTCAAGTCGGGACTGTCCTGCGGGTGATAATCAAAAAGCTGTTGGTAAGCGGTCAAGCCATTGATGCTACGGCTCTGATCCCTGAGGAATTGTAAGTTCTGAACATCGTCCATCATTTTTTGTGCATAGTTGCGAAGGTCCTCTGAGCTTTTCTCCGCTTGGAGGATAACAGCCGCTTCTCCGTCGTCGGAACCCATTATGACCTGAGAGGGCATGTTCTGTAGCTGCCAGGCTTGGGGAAAGCCGAAGGAGAAGCGCATTTCAGGATGATAAAATGTGTTCTTTTCTACATAACCCTGGCGTGGATCATCGCCATACACCATGTTCTCGACTTTGTTCAGATAAGGCGCATGTTTAACCTGAAGCTTTCTGTCACTCTCGATCAGCATATCTTTTGTGTTTTGGATACGCTCGCTTGTAAGAGGATGAGTGGAAAGAAATCCTGGAATAGGATGTGAACCGGAGAGATCTCCCATTTTTTCGAGAGACGCAAAAAAACCGATCATCTCTCCTGGATTATAATTGCCTTTTCGGGAGTATTCGACACCCAGTTGGTCTGCCTGTCTCTCATCATCCCTGCTGTACTTCAAGAAGAGGATCTGGATCCCAACTCCAGCGATTCCTGCGATATCTGCGACGGTTTTGTTCAATGAGCTGCCCACGGCTAGCCCTAGCCCGAAGAGCGTCTGCTCGCTCATCCTATGGATGCTGTGACGGGCATTGACGTGGCCCAGCTCGTGGCCCAGGACGACCGCTAATTCTGCCTCAGATCTCATGAGTGCTAGGATGCCTCGCGTGATATAGACGTATCCCCCAGGAACAGCAAAAGCATTGACGACTGGAGAGTCGAGCACGGCGAAGTGGTATTCGAGATGAGATCTGTGCGTGTAAGGTCCAAGCGATGCCCCAACTCTTGCCACATAGTCATTCAAGGCAGGATCATTGTAGATTCCGTATTGAATCCGGATCTGAACATCTGTTTGTTTACCGATCGCGATCTCATCCTGCTCTGAGTATAAACTCAGCTCTCTTTCCCCTGTGACTGGATTCACCGCACATGAGGCGATAAAGACCACAAAGAACCAAAAAATATATATTGAAAATTTTTTCATTCGCTGGGCATGGATCTTGGCTGGTGATAATCGAAATCTAATTCATAGCAAACAGACTGTCTTCCAGTGCAGAATTGAACTTGACTTCTGTGATGGTCATGGTCATGAATTCTTCACCGTCCTGGTAAGATATCAGGGTGTGCGCAACCATGATCCCTTCGACCTTTTTATAGTCTGAAAAGAAGGTTTCCGCTTCGACCTCGACACCTATATTGTTGAGAGTCATTCCTTTCCCTTTGAAGGCGAGATAGGTGTCTGAATCGATATGGAGAGTCGCTTTGTAGCCGTCTGCATAGGCCTGTTCCAGAACAAGATAATCCTTGCCTTCGATGTTTTCCTTGCCTTTGTAGGAGAAGGTGATCCCCAATTTCTTGGGGTCGAGATAGACAGAGTTCCCCAAGGATTCCCTCTTTATGTATTCTGCTTGCTGTTCGGACATCTCTTCTGTCATACCCGTTTGAGGATTGGTGGCCCATGCGACCTCTCCATCACACGCTTGAGTGATCACCATTCCCATGACTTCGATGTCAAACCGAGATTTGTTAGGCTCTTTTTGATAGACAGTGATCGTTGCACTTAAACCCATCTGTGTCAGGTCCATCGATCCAGAAATCGTCGTGTCTTTGATTTTCTCAAGAGCTTTCCTGCCACCCATAGCGT
>JBATYS010000215.1:0-1770 GCA_049674205.1 Candidatus Aminicenantaceae bacterium | reverse complement strand
AGATTTTAACGGGAACTGGATCTTTGAGATCACTCCAGGCGGCGGCCTCGATAAAACAACCTATGTCTATTTGGAGGCCAAATCCGGCGAATGCACGGATGCGCGATTGATCGACGACCCGTCGGAGGTTGAGGTGGGCTTTTATTGCACCGGCTCTTACGAAAATTTCAAAGCGGCTGTCAAAGGGGAGAAGGATTTTATTCAGGGTGTTGTCCGGGGGACTTTTAAACTCAAAGGCAACATGATGAAGATCATGAAATATGGAGGCTTCATCAGGGTTGTCGCGAATTCCCTCCAAGGTATCGATTCAGGATTTTTAGGGGAATAGCACCTAATATTTTTTATGTAGGGTCCGTTCCCCTAACGGAGCATGTGAGAAACGCTTCCAATAAATAAACGGAAGAGCTTACCTTAACCTCTCTTTCAAGAACGGAGACCAGGCAGGATTTGATCCCTTTCCCAAGCTTTTTGGATTTGAACCATCTGCATCGATCACATAAATCTCTGACTCCCGTCCTTTGCTCAGATCATAGACGATTTTTGTCCCATCAGGCGACATCGAAGGATTTGAAGCTTGCTCGTCAGTGATTGTCAGGCGTTTTTGATGGGAACCATCGATGTCCATGATGTAAATATCGTAATTACCCGATTGGGGCTCACCATGCATGTCAGATGAGAATATGATCTGTTTACTATCTGGCGACCACTCAGGGACCTCATCGAGAGCTCGTGTGAACGTCAATCTCTGCTGGTTTGTGCCGTCCACTGTGTTGGCTAGATAGATTTCAGGGTCGTCTCTATCTCTATCAGCCTCAAAAGCCAGCCATAATCCGTTGGGAGACCAGGCGTGAAAATTGTTGACTCTTTTATGGGAAGTATCTTGTGTCAGTTGCGTTAAATTGTAGCCCCACTCATTTTTCCCATCGCCAGCCTCGACATTTGTTCGCCAGATCTGAGAACTTCCACTCCGGCTGGAATTGAAGGCGATCATGGATCCATCCGGCGACCAAGCTGGATTTACGTCTGCATCAGGATGAGTGGTTAACCTAATAATGTTCGATCCGTCTACATCCATGTAATAAATATCCCTGTTGTCATCTTTCTCGGCAGTAAAAGCGATCTTTTTTCCGCACGGCGACCAACAGGGCATTGAACCGGTAGTCAGTTTTATCTTGTTCGAGCCATCAGGATTCATAACATAGATAAAACTGCCGCCCTCCTCACGCACAACATATGCGATTTTGGTTTTAGAAAGGTCAGCATTCACAACAGGCTTAGAGAATAGTCCAACCATTAATAAAACGCCAAATAAAGTGGCTGCAAACACACAGATAAGAAATTTTTTCACGATCACGCCTCCAATCAAATTTGATGGATATTCTAGTCTTGTTTGAGCGGCTAGTCTAGCGGATCTTTTCTAAAATAAAGTAGGGACCGTTTCCCAAACGCTCCATTCGGGGAACGGATTCTGCATCTTTAAAAAGGGGACTGAAAAGGGGCCTGTCACCTTTTTTCACCAAGCCTATAAAAAGGTGACAGTCCCCATTTAATTGTACTATAGTGGACAGCGATTGTGCGGGTGTAAGACACCTTTCTAATTAAATCTTCTCAATTCCTACGATCACCCCAGAAAATCCTGTTGGTACATTTTTTGCTAAATATAAGTGAATATTGACTAACAAGTGTGCTCTCACTACAGATTTGAGGATATCGGGAGATAAAACATGATACGGAGCTACCTGAAATTAACCTTGAGAAACTTACAAAAAC
>JBATYS010000214.1:0-9366 GCA_049674205.1 Candidatus Aminicenantaceae bacterium | reverse complement strand
TCTCGACACCTACGGGCTCAACGGCCTATTCCCTGTCTGCAGGTGGTCCCATTATCCAACCCAATATTCCGGCCTTTATCATTACTCCCATCTGTCCTCACACGCTTTCTTTCCGCTCGATGGTCATCTCTGCCGAATCGACGCTGAAGATCGAGCTTGTCACTGGGGGGGAAGAAGTCTGGTTCACCCTTGATGGTCAGAGAGGAGGTCTGATGGAGGAGAATGATACCGTCGAAGTCAAACGCAGCCGCTTCGCCCTGCAGTTGATCTCTTCACCAAAAAGGAATTACTTCGACCTCCTTCAAGAGAAACTCGGCTGGGGCTGATTGACATTTAAAAGGGCCAAGATTATGATAATTTCGCTATGAGTTCGAAGCTGAGAGTGATTTTTGTCTCTGCGGAAGTAGCGCCCTTTGCCAAATCGGGAGAGATGGCGGATGTGGCCAGCGCTCTTCCCAAGTACCTCTCTTATCTGGGCATGGAGGTCTCGGTGTTCATGCCAATGTACAGGCGTCCTGAGATCGAGTCTATGCCCAAGGAGATCGTGGCTTCGGACCTTTCCGTTTCTCTTGGGGAAGTTAAGGCGAAGGCCCGTGTTTATAGAAGTGAACTGGGCAAGTATGATATCTACTTTATCGAGAATCCCAAGTATTTTTTACGTGAGAATATCTACGGAACAGGGAAGGGCGAGTACCTGGACAATGATGAACGTTTCGTCTTTTTCAATCGAGCGGTGTTGGAGTTTCTTCTCAAGGATAAAATATCTCCGGATATTATCCACTGCAACAATTGGCCGACAGCGTTGATCCCCGTGCTCATAAAGACTCAGTATGCAAACAAAAGCCGGCTCTCCAATGTCGCGACGGTCTTCACGCTTCATAACATATCCTATCAGGGGGAATTCCCTCCGGAAACACTGTCTCTAACGGGCTTGAACTGGAGTTATTTCAGCCAGCTTTCTTTGAACGGGAAGTTCAACTTTCTCAAAGCGGGCCTCCTTTTTTCCGATGCGATCAACACTGTCAGCTCTTCCTATAAACGGGAAATTCTCACCAAGAAGTATGGATTCGGTTTGCAGGGACTGCTCAAAGAGAGGAAGAGTGTTTTTTCCAGCATCCGGAACGGTGTGGATTATGAGATCTGGGATCCCGAGAAAGACCCCTACATCGAAAGCAATTATTCCGCATCCCGCTTGGAAGGGAAGGACATAAACAAGCGTGACCTCTGTCGGGAGTTCGGGCTGACCATCGATCCTGGAGTGCCTCTGATCAGTGTTGTCTCCTACATGACTGCCAATAAAGGATTCGATATTTTGCTGGAAGCCATGGGAAAGTTGATGGATCTGGACCTGGGATTCGTAATCCTTGGTCACGGGGACGAAAAGTATGAGAAGGCGTTTTTATCTCTCCAGAAACAGCATCCGGGACGATTGGCGGTCAAGGTGGATATGAGCCCCGCCTATTTGCATAAGGTTGCTGCCGGGGCGGATATCGTTCTGATACCTTCCCGTTACGAACCCTGCGGATTGAACCAACTGTACAGCTTTCGGTATGGCAGTGTTCCTGTTGTGAGGGCAACTGGTGGTCTGCGAGAAACAGTGAAGCCATTCAACGCAAACACTCTCGAAGGGAACGGCTTTTTGTTTAGTGAGTACAGTTCGGAGGCCCTGGTTGGGGCTATTAAACGAGCCCTGCAGTGTTACAAAAAGCCCAAGATGTGGAAAAGGATCATGCAGAACGGGCTCACAGAAGATTTTTCTTGGGAACATGCAGCCAAGAAGTATGTTAAGCTTTACGAGAGATCAATCCAAATTACGAGAGATCAATTCAAATAAAGAGAGGAGGTTAAATTGTCCGAAGATATTTTTAACGTGACCGATGACACATTCGAAGAGGAAGTGCTCAAAGCAGAGCTTCCTGTTGTTGTGGATTTTTGGGCCGTATGGTGTGGCCCCTGCCAAATGATCGCTCCCACAGTGGAGTATCTGGCTCAAAATTATAAGGATAAGTTGAAGGTGGCCAAGATGAATGTGGACGAAAACATGAATGTTCCTGCCAAATACGGCATAATGAGCATCCCGGCCCTTCTTCTCTTTAAGGGTGGAGAGGTTGTTGAGACCGTCATCGGAGCCCTTCCTCAAGACAAGATCGTGGATGCGATCGCAAAACACTTATGAGTCAGACTTACGACGTCATCATACTGGGGGCAGGCCCTGCGGGGTTGTCCTCTGCCATTTATACGGGACGAGCCATGCTCGACACTCTTATCCTCGAGAAAGGTGCCCCTGGAGGCCAGATCCTTATGACCGATTTCATCGAGAATTATCCGGGTTTTCCCGATGGGATCGCTCCCGTCGAGTTGACGAAGAGTTTCCGGAAGCAGGCTGAACGCTTTGGAGCAAAGATCGGCATCGATACGGTCAAAGAGCTCCAGAGAGAGGGCCAGCTATGGAAAGTGTGTGGCAACAAAAATGAATACCTAACGCGCGCTGTCATCATCGCCACCGGAGCGAATTTCAGGAGACTCGGCGTCAAAGGGGAAGGGAAATTCACAGGGCGAGGCGTTTCCTACTGCGCCACCTGCGATGGATTCTTTTTTAAGGACAAGGTTGTGGCCGTGGTGGGAGGTGGGAACTGGGCGCTTACAGAGGCTATCTTTTTGACAAAATTTGCCCGCCAAGTCAAAGTTATCCACCGGCGTGACCAATTAAGGGCTGAAAAGATCCTTCAAGAGCGGACACTCGCCCATGAAAAAATGGAAGTGATCTGGGATACGGTGATCGAAGAGATTTTGGGAGACACCACCCTTAAGTCCCTGACCGTCAAAAATGTCAAAACGGGGGAGCTGTCCGAGCTCGAAGTGGATGGTCTGTTTGTCTCCATCGGTACAATACCCAATTCAGACTTTGTCAAAGACCTTCTTGAGCTCAACGAATGGGGGGAGATCGTCGTGGGGAAAAAGATGGAGACATCCTTACCCGGGATCTATGCTGCTGGAGATGTGACCGATGCCTGTCCTGAGCAGGTGGCCACAGCAGTGGGCACGGGTGTTGCGGCCGCCATCGCCATTGACGAATACCTCCAGTCAATCGCATAAATTCCAAGCGATAGAATTCCGCAGTGGGATTAGTACCAGGGTTTTCTTTACCTGTCTTTTTTTTCGAGGGCCTCGATTCGCTTTTTTAACTTGCGCATATCGCGGATCAGATCATAGAGCTGGGGGATGGCGGCCCAGGCTTTGCGCCAGACTCTGATATCGAGATGCGGGCTTCCTGAAACAAAGGAGCCGGAGGGAAGGTTTTTTGTGATGCCCGACTTCGCGGCGATAATGACGTTGTCCCCGATCGTGATGTGGTCGGGGATTCCCACTTGGCCGCCCGCAATGAAATTTTTTCCGATCTTCGAGCTCCCCCCAATCCCTGTCTGTGCGGCAAAGATGCTGTCCTCTCCTATTTCCACACTGTGAGCAACTTGAACGAGGTTGTCTATCTTAGTTCCTTTCTTGATGATAGTCTCGCCCAATGCAGCTCGGTCCACAGTTGTGTTTGCACCGATCTCCACGTCGTCTTCGATGATGACGATCCCCTTTTGGGGGATCTTGATGTAGGATCCATCTTTGTCTTTTTGGAATCCAAAACCGTCAGACCCTACTACAACTCCATTATGGAGGATGACGCGGTTTCCGATCTGGGAATCCTCTCTGATGGACACAAAGGAATGGCACGTGACCTGTTTTCCGATCTTGACTCTCGGATATACGGAGACCATTGGGAATAAAACAGAACCGTCCCCGATTTCAACGTCGTCGTCGATAAAAACAAAGGCACCGAAAGCCACATCCCTCCCGATCGTGGCCGAGGGGGAAACCAGAGCCTGGGGATGGATGCCGGGTCGAGGACGGTAGGGTGTGTAAAAAAAGTCCAAAACTTTTATGAAGGAAACATAGGGTTGTTCAGAGCGTATTGTGGGGATCCTGTCGAATTTTTCCTCGAGAGGCACGATGGCCGCCGAGGCTTTTGTTTTTTCCAGGAGATCTCTGTATTTAGGGTCGGCACAAAAAACGAGGTCTCCTTTTCCAGCCCTTTCTAGGTTGGAGACGCCGAGGATATTCATATTTCCGTCCCCCTCGAACCGACAGTCTAGATGACGAGCCAGTTCTTCTACTGTTGTAGACTTGGGACGGTTTTTATGCAGTTTTTTCATGGATCCTCTCATTGAGGACAGCAGCCAGCTCTGCTCCCCAAAGCAGTATGACAAGGGAAAAGCTCAGCCAAAGGAGGAAGAAAATGATCGACGTGATCGTTCCCTGCAAGAGTCTCGAGAGCACGATGCCTATGGCCGAAAAGTGGGCCACATAGAAAGCGAACATCCTTTTGAAGATCTCCCAGAGCAAAGCGCCGATAAAGGCTGCTACGATTGCAGCCTTTGTGTAGACTTTGATCTCAGGAATAAATTTGTAGAGTGAGAAAAAGAATAGAAACGTCAGGATGAACGGGATGAGGTATTGGAGAAAAAAATTGTTGACCAAGGACATGGCCTCAGGATTGATGTTGTTGGCAACGATCGAGCTTTCCTGAATGATCCTGTTGATGGCTGTCCAGACAGCGGTGATGGACAGAGAGGTCAGCAGGATGATCCCTATGACAAACAGCAGGATGTATTCCATGAGCCGCCTGTAGAAAAAGGACTTCTGCTTGTTGGCTCTGAAGATGCTGTTTATGGCGTTGATCAGGTTTGAAAATAAAAAACTGGCGGCGATGAAAGACCCAGCCAGGCCGAACCATCCGAGATTAGAGATGTTTTGGGAGAGATACTGGAGCCTTTCAAAAAAGGCGGGATCAAGCTGTGCGAAAAATTCATCGTTGAAGATGTTCAGGCTGCGGAAGGCTATTTCCGAATTTCCGAGAATTCGCGTGGAGACAAAAGTAAAAAGTGCGACCAGGGGGATGGAGCACATGAGAGCAAAGTAGGAGATGATGATCGCATAATTTCCGCACTTATCCCTGGCAAACCTCTGGAAGGTTTGTTTGACGACCTGGAAAACCACAGAATTTTTCAATTTCTCACATGGAGATCACGGGAACTTTATTGGTAGTTTCCCCACTGGACATTGATGATCATGATGGTGATCAGAAGGGCGTATATGACCAGTGTCTCGATGAGCACGAGCCCGAAAATGAGAATGAACCTGATCGTGGGAGCTCCTCCCGGATTTCTGGATATCCCTTCGCACGCACTGCTGATGGCTTTGGCTTGGCAGAACGCTCCTGCCGCAGCGGCCAGAGTGATGATAGCGCCTCCAACAATGATGGACAATTTGTAGAGCATCGCTCTCTCTTCGCTAACGGCTGTTTCTTGAGCCAAAAGGGGTGTGCAAAAAAGGATCATGAAGAAAACCAGCATACCGAATGCCTTGAACTTTGAATTCATCATAATACTCCTTATATTAATGTTCCTCTTCGTGGGCCACAGCGCCTGCGATATAAATGCAGGCCAACAACACGAAGACGAAAGATTGGATGACAGCAGTAAATATCGCTATTGCCATAAAGGGAAGCGGCAGGAAAAATGGAATGATGGATGCCATGATGACGATGAGCACCTCTTCGGCGAAAATGTTCCCGAAGAGTCGAATGGAGAGGGAAACGGGACGGGAGAAATGGCTGATGAGTTCTATGGGGATCATAAGAGGAGCCAAAAGGGGGACTGGTCCAGCGAAGTGTTTAAGATACTTGAAAAGGCCTTGTTCTCTGATGCCCTGGAAGTGATAGTACACAAAGACAACAAGAGCACAGCCTAAAGTGACGTTGAGTTTACTCGTGGGAGACATGAACCCGGGCACGAGGCCGATGAGATTGCAGAAAAGAATAAAGAGCCCCACGGTAGCGATGAGCGGCAGGTGTTTTTTCCCCTGTTCGCCGATGGTGTCGACGAGCAATCCTTCAAAGGTCTGGATGATGAGTTCGAGGATGCTCTGACGCTTGGAGGGGACGAGGGAGAGCTTTCTAGATGAGAGGCCTAATAACAGGATAAGAACCAATGCAACGATCAGGGACATGACGATGTAATCGGGCACAAGGTGATCGGGGTCTGCAACCTGGATCCCCAGCCAGCTGAGAAGAGTTGCCAGAGGCTTACCGAAGACTTTATTGAACAGTTCGACGATGACTAAACTGTGCTCTAATTCTTCCATTGTTTAAGCTTAGAAAGCCCTGCGACAGCCTCACCCAGAAAAACAACAATAAGTGCGGAAAAGCCTGCTGCAAAAGCCAATATTTTTTCTGAAAAGAAGAGAATTATAATAAAAAAGATGCCAAGAATCAATAGAAGTCCAAGACCGTATACAGCGATCCCTGACCGCATAGCCTTCTTTTTTCCGGTGTAGAGAAACCTGGAAATGGCCTGCTTCATCCAGATGAAGTTGATGGCGGCCAGGATCCCACCGGCAAAAACGAGCAAGGCGCTCATCCCATCGAAGACAATCCAGGTGCCAATAGCAAGGATACAGGATAACAGGAAAATCTCCTGAGGAATTCTCTTGAGGATACGTTCCTCTTCCTCTGCTAGGCTTTCTTTTTCTGGATCTGGCATTGTTTACATGTCCATATCTTTATCAAGGTGTTTTTTTAAACCTCTGATGAGGCTGTAAAACCCAGAGGCTGTCCCGATGAGAAAAAAGAGAACCAAGAGCCAGGGGCGTGTTCCCAAAAGCTTGTCGAGCTGGTATCCGATAAACAACCCCACGGCGATAGAAGACGGCAGCATGAGCCCCAATGAACTCAGCTCTGCGAGTTTTTTATAGTTGATCCTCGACCTGTTGTCTTCCCTCATGTCTCTTGATCGATGGGCTCACCTTTGCCCAAACGACAAAACTTATTGAGCGAATAAAAACTGCCGTTCATTTGTCTTATATTAAGAGTAAAAAGAAAGACGGATGATATACGAAGAAGATCGGGCGGATCAAAACGCCTCTCACGTCCTGCTTCTTACGTCTGACCCTGTTTATAAGGAGCAAATCAAGGGAATTATCGTACGAATAGGAGGGGCTGTCAAGGTGATTTCTTGCGTGATTTGTCAGGGGAAGCTTATTGATAATCAAGAGAGGGTTGTGTTACATTGCATTTAATGGTCCATAAACGCATGCAGTTGTTTCTCTGGGTCCTTGTTCTCCTCGCAGGTTTCTGTCCTTTTGCCCTTGGCCAGACACAGGCTACCGGTCTTTCGCAGGCTGCCGATCAAGAAGAGACAGACGAGCCTCCCTTTAGAGTGATCGCCAATTATCAGGAGCAGCTGGAGAATCGGATCATCGCCACGGGCAATGTGGAGATCCACTACAAGACGATCAAGCTGTTTGCCGACAGGGTCGAATTGGACACCGAAACCAAGGATGTCTTTGCTGAAGGCCATGTTGTGATCCAGAGTCCAGGCGATGTGATCAGCGTGGATCGCATCCAGTTCAACCTAGATTCCAAACTGGGAACTTTCCAGAACGTCTTTGGCCGCTCCTCGCCCAATATTTTTTATGAGGCAGAAACGGTTGAGAAGACGGATGAAAACATGTACAGCATGACCAAAGGAAGCTTCACCTCATGCACCCAGCCGACTCCACGGTGGCGTTTCTTTTTCTCCAGAGCAAATCTCAAAAAAGACGATTATGTGGAGATGTGGAGTTCTGTGGTCAGGGTGAAGAAAGTTCCGATCCTCTATTTCCCATACATCAAGTATCCATTGGATGAAGAACGGGCGACCGGCTTTCTGATGCCAAAATTGGGTTACAATGGGCAGAAAGGGTATAATTATTCCCAGAGCTTCTACTGGGCCATGAGGCGGAACATGGATTCCACGCTCAACCTTGATTACTATTCCTCCCAAGGGTTGGGAGGAGGTCTGGAGTACCGGTATATGTTCACCCAAGGTACAGGGGGACAACTGAACCTGTACTACTTCAAATTCAGGAACGATCCTGAACTGGAGTTGCCCGAAAATGCCTACCTCATCCGCTTCAGTCACAATCAGCCTCTTCCCTTTTCGTTCAACCTTGTGGCTGATGTGGATTATCAAAGCTCGTATGAGTTTCTCCGAGAATTCGACAACAATTTTAGACGTGCGGTTGTATCCAACCGCCGCTCTCAGGTGTTCCTGCAGAGAGCGTGGTCTTATTTCAACCTGAACATGCGGGCTTCCCGATTCGAAACCTATTACACGGACAGGGAAAATTCCATCATTCGTTATAGCCTCCCGGAGGTGGGATTCTCTTCCTCACAGATCAAGCTGATCTCACCGCTTTACTTTTCCTTTCACTCATCCTTCAGTGCCTGGGAGTACGGATGGGCCTATGCCAGCCGGCAGGGTACAGATTATGGGGAAAATTATGAAGATGGCACGCAGAGAAACTCACAGAGCATCTCTTTTTCTCCTGTGCTTACTCTGCCATTCACCTCAATCCCCTGGTTGGTCATCAATTCTTCCTTGGCATCCAACATGTCCTTCGATCTCCAGAGTTATGCCCCAAACACCAAGAACATCGTGGCTGAGCCCATCCTCAGAAAGAACTTCACTTTCAACATAGAGTTTATCGGACCCACGTTCAACAAGATATTCTTGGATGATGAAGACGAGCCAAAGGTCAAGCATATCATCGAGCCCACTTTTTCCTACCGATACGAAAGCCCGGTCGAACAGTCCGACCGTGTGATAACCTCGGCCCGGTATTTTACACGCGCTCATTATGTCTCTTATGGTTTAACCACTCGAGTTCTTGTCAAGGTCGACAAAATGTCGCGAGAGATCTTCACCTTTGGGCTGAATCAGATCTACTACCTGAATCCTGAAGAGAGCCCTATGCAGGGCTTTGAGGTGGACGGGAAAATTCCCGAATTTTCAGATATTAACGGGTATTTGAGGTATTACCCCGGGACCAAACACAGTATCGATTTTTCCATGGCGTTTAATCCCTACCACACGAGGTTTTCGCACCTCCGGTTGGGGGCGAACTTGGGTGCACCGGGTGACAACCTGTTTCTCAGGATCAGTTGGTACAGGAGTCTGAATCCCTATTTTGACAACACCTGGGGCGAGCGTCATCAGGCCAGCTTCTATACCGGCTTTAAAATCCCGAAGATCAACCTCGATGCCCTCGGAACGCTGGATTACAACATCAAGGAGAGAAAGCTTCTTTACACGGCACTCTCTGTGGTTTACCATTACCAGTGTATTGATTTTAAGGCAGATGTTAAGATATTCTATTTCCGAGAGAAACCCGAGACTCAGTTCGGCATTTCCATCGGACTCGGAAATATTGGGAAAACCACAGATTTTCTCGGAGATCTAACAGATAGCGAACATGCACAGACAAACAATCCTTATT
>JBATYS010000213.1:0-1747 GCA_049674205.1 Candidatus Aminicenantaceae bacterium | reverse complement strand
GGAGAATTCTGTTTATTACGCAAGGGACTTAAAATCCTCCGGGAAAAGAATTCGAGTTTTTCTGTAAAGCATTAAAAACCAGTAACTTACTTAAAAATCAATCGTTTCCGTAAAATCGGGGATTATTGTATCTTTCCAATAATCTGTATTGTCTGCATTGTTCTAGGCAGAAAGGGGGCACAAAAAGAACACGGTGGCTTATTATGAATATTAAGTTAAAAATCATGCAAGAGATTTAAAATCCTTCGTAGGTGATCCTACGTGCCGGTTCGAGTCCCGGCCCTAGGCACTTTATTTGCCTCTAAAGCCTTTGAAATGACTAAGCTACCGCAACTATTTCGTTTATCTAGGCGGATTTTAGAGGAAGCGATGGCTAAGTATGATCTTTAAACGGCCCTTTCTGTACCATCCATAAATGTGTAGCCGCCTAATCCCAGGTTTATCTTAACTTCTCTTCTTTGGCTTGTCGTCTGAGGAGCCCTCACCCTGCCTGTAGATGCGGTAGGTGGGATAGGCAAAGTCAATATCCGGTTCCTTATTGAACCTGTCTAATATAGAATGGCAGATTGCATCTTGAGTGGATCTTCTTTTTCATGCTATTTCTATGATCTCCAATTCAAAAACAAGTGATTTGCCAGCGAGCGGATGGTTTGCATCTACCTTAACTGTTTTTTCTAAGATCTCTATGATTACTACCGGCAAAATCTTCTTTTTTTTATCTGCGAGGAATAATTGCATTCCTATTTCAGGATTAATATCATCAGGTAAGCTTTCTTTTGATATTTCCTTGTAAAGGTGTTTATCATATTGGCCGTATCCTGTTTCAGGACCAATGGTCACAATTTTTTTTTCGCCTGGATACATTCCTATTAATGCTTTCTCTAAGCCTTCTACAAGTTCACCTGCTCCAATCTTGACAGGAAGAGGATTACGTTTGCGAGATGACTCAAAAATTTTACCATCTTTTGATCTGGCTGTGTAATGAAGCAAAATTATATCTCCTATTTTAACTGGCTTAGCCAATTGCCCCTCCATACTAAATAAAACTTCTCCATATATTAATGATAAAACTTGGGGAAGATTATTTGTGTTAGAAGAATTTAGAACTCATCTCTATAATTATCGCACAGGAATTGCTATGAATCAAATTGATCTAAAAACCAATGTAGTGCACTTCTTTTCAAAGCTCGTTAGATCGTGTCAAGTCATTTAAAAATCTAACCGTAGCCTCTATCATCTTGTCATTTAAAATCTAACCATGTGCTATATTAGTCAGCTCACCATTGTGATGAGTTCTGAGATAGACGTCTATTTCAAAGATTTGAGAGATTTCTTCAAATGTTTCTTTTTCTTCATTGGAAAGCTGTTCTCTTAGATCTTTTGTACTTTTCTTTATATCTTTGGGTTTATAGCGATAATGAGCTAGATTCCAAATCCTCTGTAGTTTCTGATCGATTATCTCGGAAAGTTCAAACGGATCCAAGCTCTCTCTCAGCGCTATGAGTTCCTCTTTTTTACTCTTTTTGATATATTCTGAGGCAAGCAGTCGGTCTAAAGGAGTCAGAGGGTGACTGTATATCCGCTTTTTTCTTGCTCCCTTGCGTATGGTCTTAAGGAGTTTGACTGAGGGTTGAAACAGGTTCATATAAAGTGGAAGTTCTTTCTCATAGAGGTCATTCATGGCGAGGAGAGCTTGAGGAGAGTCATACCGGTCCCAACCCATAAGCTTCCGCACATGGGTCCAGTT
>JBATYS010000212.1:0-5761 GCA_049674205.1 Candidatus Aminicenantaceae bacterium | reverse complement strand
CAGCCGCTTCTCGATCTCTTCCAGGATGTCAAATCGAAGAGGAGGGATTTCCTCTCCCGGCTTGATCTTGAATTTGTACGCCCCGTGAGATGTGCCGATCGAAATGGCCAGGCTATCGACACCCGTCTGGCCCACAAAATCTTCCACCTCTTCGGGTTTTGTATAATGGGAGACTTCGGCAGAGACATCATCCTCGATCCCAGCAAGCACACCCAATTCCCCTTCCACGGTGACATCCTTTGTATGAGCATAGTCCACGACCTGCTTGGTGAGTTGAACATTCTCGTCATAGGGATGGTGGGACCCATCGATCATGACAGAAGAGAGGCCGGAATCGATGCAGGCTTTGGCGATCTCAAAGGTTGCCCCGTGATCGAGGTGGAGAGCAACGGGGATGTCAGCGCCCAGTTCTTTTATTATGGCAATAGCTCCTGAGGCAATATGAGGAAGCATGGCTGGATGGATGTACTTGATCGCACCCTCAGAACATTGAAGGATGACCGGCGACCGGGATTCCACGCATCCGATTATAATGGCTTGGAGTTGTTCCAGGTTGTTGAAGTTGTATGCAGGAACAGCATACCCCTCTTCCATGGCCTTTTGGAACATCTCTCTTGTGTTAACGAGTCCAATATCTTTGTAAGACCTTGGTTGTGTGTTTGTCTCATTCATAGGTGCCTCCATTGTGATTTTTTCTTCCCCTTTAAAAAGCCTCACGGCTCAAAATTGACTGATTTAAAATTCTGTAAACAGTCTAGCTTTCTCTTCGCAATAAATTGTGAAGGGATCTACTTCGCCTTACCTTGTTTTTTCACGGATTCCATCGCCTTTTTCACAGCTTCTTGGTCACCGATATAATAGCTTTTTATCGGATTTAGATCCTTGCCCAGTTCGTACACCAGGGGGATTCCAGTTGGAATATTCAAGCCGATGACCTCCTCCATACTGAGGTTATCAAGATGTTTAACGAGAGCACGGAGACTGTTCCCGTGGGCGGATATGATCACACGCTTTCCTTCGAGGACTGCCGGAGCGATTATGTCCTCCCAGTAAGGAAGAAAGCGTTCAACAGTATCCTTGAGACTCTCTCCCAGGGGAAGAAGATGTTTGGGAAGTTTAGCATAACGTGGATCCTTTCCTGGATAGCGCTTATCATCCTCTGTCAGCAAGGGCGGTCGCACATTATAGCTTCTTCGCCAGAGTAGGACTTTTTCTTCACTGAACTTTTTCGCTGTCTCCGCTTTATTCAAACCCTGCAAAGCTCCGTAATGACGCTCATTCAGCCGCCAGGATCTGTAGACCGGGATCCACATCATATCGAGCTCATCCAGGGCCAGCCACAGAGACCTTATGGCCCTTTTCAACACCGATGTGTAAGCAACGTCGAACACATAGCCTTCCTCTCTGAGAACTTTCCCCGACTCTACAGCCTCTTGGACGCCTTTTTCATTCAAGTCCACATCTGTCCAACCCGTAAAAAGATTCTCTTTGTTCCAAATGCTTTCTCCATGGCGGAGCAAAACGACTTTATACATAGCAAACTCCTCTAAGGGATGGTGTTTTTCTTTCTCAATCGAAACCGTTGATTTCCCCTTTTACCACAGGACAATTCCCGAGTCAAATTCTCAGCACATGAGCCCTGCTACCGCTGCGCCAATAAGGGGAGAATCGGCCACACGGATGAGTTCATAGGATAGCTGTTTTGGTCCCAGGATCTTTTCCAAGTATCCCTCGACCATACGAGAGAATCCCACGATCTTGTAATAGACAGACCCATCGATGTTCACACAGATGGGATGTACTGATAATTTCCCGCCAATGGATTTTATGATGGCTGCACAAACATTGAGCGCAGCAAAAAGAGCAGCCCTCTCGCAAATGGCTGAACACAGATACTGGACAAGTTCTTTATCTTCGGCGGACACTTCTCCCGCTCCCCCCGCGATTCCCCGTGATGGGTCTCTCAAAATGCCATCCACTTCAACCGTGGAAAGATCCTCTCTGGATTCAATCCACTCTTTCCCTGCCCGAGAAAAAAGGTCTTCCTCGGCTGCTTTTTTTAACGCTAACAAGCACAATCCTCCGAGATATGCTCCGGAGATCATCTTCTCGAATCCATAATGACCGCGATTCTCAGTCGTTTTATCAAACTCGATATCTACGGGACCCTGCAGACATTTACTGAAGTTGCCGGATTCGGTGTTGATCGCTTGAGAACCCTCAGGGTCCAAACCTTGACATTTGGTGATGTAACGATTGTATTCGATGTAGGCAGTGTTCGTACCGGTTCCCAAGATAAACCCAACATAGGTGCTGTACTTTTGAGCGAAGTCGACGCTCTTTCCCGCCAGCAGTGTTGCAACCGTGTCGTTGAGAAGCGAGAATTTCAGTCTGTAACCTTTTTGCTCCAACCGGTCGAAAATGTTTTTGCCGATAAACTCACCGACAATTTCAGGCGCTTGGATCTCCTTCGTCCAGGAAAGTAGTCTGCCGTCACGGTCTGGAGATATCTCTGCAGGATAAGAAAAGCAAAACCCCACAGAATCAGCCTTATCTGCAAACGGCAATAGGAATTCCACAAACTTGTCAAAAAACTCATCTTTACCTAAATTTCCCGCACTACCAGGCATATTGTGCTTTGTTAAGTTGCTGATCTTGGGATTTCCTTCCCCATCAAACATGACTGTGGCAACACGAAGGTTCGTTCCCCCTGCATCGAGAGCGATGACAGGCTTAAAGGCGGGTACAGGTTTATCTATCGTTATGAAAGTGGGTATCATGGCCAGTGAGCTCTTCTCCCCTGCGAGTCCCAGATCCATTTCTACCAGAAAATCAGCGAGCACAGCATCAGAATCGAGCATATCAGCGAGCAGGCAGTTATTCTTCAAAAACAGGAGGGCTGTATCTTTTGGCGTTTTCATGCGGCATCCGGACATTCAGACAATCTCAAAGCTCTGGCACTTCAGAGGGAATTTTAAGCCAGGGCTTTTGAAAAATCAATGCCGGCAAAAATCATAAAGGTTGGCAATTTTAGAAAAAATAAAATATCCGGTGACTCAGATATCTTTGGCGATAAGAAGGGATTGCGGGTCAAGCTTGAGTGGCAGCTCCCCGAGAGAGAGGCACTCATGGCACTTGGCAAGGCTTAACCGGACAAATTCTTCTTTAAATCCGAGGGTGATCAAGACGGCGATCTCGTCCAGATACCGCAGAAGAACAAGAGGCACACCCTGCTCATCAAAGAGAGGCTCATCTCCCCTGAGTGATGCGCTGAACCACACCTCCGTGCCCATTCTGCTGGCAAAATCCCTGAATTTCTGGAGGTCTTCGGGAGAACCCAACGAAAAATCGTACCCATCCACGATCAGAGTATGTGCCGCAAACTGCCCAAATTGTATCATTGTCTCAAGGCTCTTCAAGATCTGCTCTGTTTTTGCCGCATCTTGCTTGAAATTCATGATGACACGATTCTTTATGATCTCGTCGTGGACTTCGATGGCCCGCTCCAGCTCTCGCTTTTTTGCGATCTCCTTGAAGATATCTTCATACCAGTTGATGATATAGTCCACCCGGCTCGCATAGGATACATGGATCACAGGCTTGTTCTGGAACAGTTTATCCGTGGCGATATGAACAAGACAGGCTGTTTTTCCCACGCCTTTTCGCGACGCCAAAACACCGATGTTTCCCGCCCCCAATCCCCCTCGGATCGACTTTTCCAGGATCCTCAAGGGACTTCGTTTTATGAGATCTGCCTTTATCATAGGATTTGACTCCTTTACTTACTGTGTTTTTTTTCTTTTTTTCTCATCGAACTTAGCCATTAGATCCTCAGAGATATTCGTAGGCAACTTTCCATATTTCAGGAATTCCATGGTGAACTCCGCTTTGCCCTGAGTCAGAGAACGCAGGGTCGTCGAGTAACCGAACATCTCGCTCAGAGGGACTTCGGCATCAACCCGGGCAAATGTCCCATCCTCAATAGAGCTAACGATGATACCCCGTCTTTGATTGATGCTGGAAAATATATTTCCCGCAAATTCAGAAGGGCCCTCCACAGAAACCTTCATAATGGGTTCAAGAATGTGAGGTTTGGCCTTCCAGTAAGCCTGTTTGAATGCTTCCTTTGAAGCCGTACGGAAGGCTACGTCAGAAGAATCAACAGGATGAGACTGCCCATCTTTGAGGGTCACTCTGATTCCCACCACGGGAAAACCGATGAGCGCTCCCTTTTTGAGGGCAGCCTGAAAGCCCCTGTTGCAGGCGGGGATGAACTCTCTGGGAATATTCCCGCCTTTCACTGCATCCACGAATTCATAGTTTCCCAGGTCCATAGGCTCGATTAATCCGCTGACACGACCGAATTGGCCGGCACCTCCGGTTTGTTTTTTGTGAATGTAATCAAATTCAGCGCTCTGGCCGATCGTCTCCCGGTAGGCCACCTGTGGTGCGCCCGTTTCCACTTCCACCTTGTACTCCCGCTTCATCCGCTCCACATAGACATCCAAGTGGAGCTCTCCCATTCCCTGGATGAGTGTCTGGTTCAGCTCAGGATCGACATAGATACGGAATGTGGGATCTTCCCTTGTGAACCGCTGCAGGGCCTTGGCCATATTGTCTGACGCCTTATTGTCCACCGGAGTCAAAGCTAGAGAGATCACGGGATCAGGAACATAGATGGACGTCATCGCATAGTTGAGCCCTGGTTTTACGAACGTGTCGCCAGAGGCACACTCGATCCCGAAGAGTGCCACAATATCTCCCGCACTGGCCTCCTCAATATCCGCCATGCTGTCTGCGTGCATCCGGATCAACCGGCCCACCTTGAGATTCCTCTGAGAACGTGTATTGGTAAGCACATCTCCTTTTTTGAGACTCCCCTGATAGATCCGGATATAGGTCAACTGCCCATACTTGCCCTCTTCCAGCTTAAACGCCAGCGCCACACTGTCCGCATCCGGATCTGCCACGAGCCTCACCTCTTTTTCCCCTTGGTCAAGGTCGATGGCAAAGTTTTCAACCTCGGATGGATCGGGAAGATATTTAACGACCGCATCCAAGAGAGGTTGGATCCCCTTGTTCCTGTAGGCAGATCCCATAAAAACCGGTGTCAGGCCGTTCGACAAGGTTCCCCTGCGCACAGCCTCGTAGATGAGATTATCTGTCACCCGTTCTTCAAAGATCGCCTCCATCAATTCCTCTGAAAACATGGAGACAGCTTCCAGCATCTCCTCACGCCTCGACTCGGCTTCATCCCGCAAACCTGAAGGAATGTTCTCAATCCGAACGATCTCTCCTGAAGGACCGTCAAAATAGAGGGCTTTCATCTGGATGAGGTCCACGACTCCCTTATGATCTACTTCAAGTCCTATAGGTATTTGCATCAACACGGCATTACGCCCCAGTTCTTCAACCAACTGGTCCTTGACTTTATAAGGATTGGCGCCGATCCGGTCGCACTTGTTGATAAAAGCGAGGTTGGGAACCTTATAGCGTTTGAGCTGGCGGTCCACTGTATACGATTGCGACTGGACTCCACCCACAGAACACAGGACTAGGATTGCCCCATCCAAAACTCTGAGCGAACGCTCCACCTCGATGGTGAAATCCACGTGCCCGGGTGTGTCGATGATTTTGATGGAAAAGCCGTCCCATTCCACGTTGGTGGCCGCCGATGCGATCGTGATCCCTCTCTCCTTCTCCAGCTCCATGGAGTCCATAGTGGCCCCCACTCCATCTTTCCCCCGGACTTCATGGATCC
>JBATYS010000211.1:0-7046 GCA_049674205.1 Candidatus Aminicenantaceae bacterium | reverse complement strand
CTGCTGATCGATGTCTGCCGGCATTGGATGCCCATCGAAGTGATCAAACGGAACCTGGACGGAATGGCGGCTGTGAAGCTCAATGTTCTTCACTGGCATTTATCGGAAGATCAGGGATTTAGAGTGGAGTGCAAAAGTTTTCCTAAACTCCATGAGATGGGTTCTGACGGGAACTACTTCACCCATGAGCAGATTCGTGAAGTCGTGGAGTATGCTCGTGACCGGGGAATCCGTGTTATCCCTGAATTTGATATGCCCGGTCACACCACATCCTGGCTTGTGGGATACCCAGAGCTGGCCAGCGCTTCCGGTCCCTATGAGATCGAACGCCAATGGGGAGTGTTTGATCCCTGTATGGACCCGACCAAAGAAGAACTCTATGAATTCCTGGATGTCTTTATCGGTGAGATGTCCGAACTCTTCCCCGACGAATACTTCCATATCGGCGGAGATGAGGTCAACGGCAAGCACTGGAACGCCAATCCCGACATAACGTCCTTCAAAAAAAAACATGGAATGAAGGACAATCATGACCTGCAGGCTTATTTCAACAAAAGGATCCAGTCCATCGTGAAAAAACATGGGAAAAAGATGGTGGGATGGGATGAGATCTTCCACCCGGATCTTCCTCAAAATGTGGTCGTGCATAGCTGGCGAGGCCCAAAAGCTCTGGCTGAAATTGCCAAAAAAGGTTACATGGGAATTCTATCCAATGGTTATTATCTGGACCATCAACTCTCCGCAGAAGAACACTACAGGGTGGATCCATTGGGCGGAGAAGCGTCAGCTTTAAGCCCAGATGAACAGGCTTTTATTCTTGGGGGAGAGGCCTGCATGTGGGCGGAGTTTGTCAATCCTGAAACTGTGGATTCTCGCATTTGGCCGAGAGTGGCCGTTGTTGCCGAAAGGATGTGGTCACCTTCTCATGTGAACGATACGGATGACATGTACCGGCGCTTGCAAATCCTGGATACAAAGCTGGATTGGATAGGATTGACCCACCGCACAAATTATCTAAAAATGCTTCAGCGGCTAGCGGGCGAGTTTCCCATCGATCCACTCAAGGTGCTTGCCGACATCGTCGAGCCTGTGAAATACTATACACGTCCCAACACGAAAGAATACACCCAGATGATACCCCTGAATCGTCTGGTGGATGCCGCCAGACCGGAAAGTCTGAAAGCTCGGGAATTCAGACAGTTGGTTGACGAGATGCTGCAGAGTGCCCCCCGCTATGATAAAAACCGATACCTTATTGAGGCCATGCTCAAAGAATGGCGAGATAACCATGTCCAGTTGCTTCCCCTCCTCGAGAGTTCATTTCTTCTGAGAGAGATTATGCCCCTCTCAGAGGATGTGAAAGAGTTGGCCGAGGCAGGGCTTCGCGCTACGAAATACCTTGAACAGGGCCAAGAACCTCCCGAGGAGTGGTTTGACCGAGTCCTTCCATTGTTGGAACGTCCGGAAAAGCCTGAAAGCGAACTGAAAATCATGATTGTCCCTGCTATCCGTAAGATGGTTGAGACGACCAGGATCATGAGTGAAGAAAAACAGTCGGCAACGAATCTTCCGTTTCTGTTCCTTGATAATTTTGAGAACGGTGACGCAAGAGCATGGAAGCCGAATCTCCCGCAGAACTGGAGGGTGTCCGAAGAGGAAGATTCGCTGGCTTTTCATCTCATAGCACCTGGCGAAATGGGTTCAATCGCTGCTCCCACTTCTTGGGCATTGTTGGAAGGTTTTGATGTCGAGAGTTTTGTTTTTGCGGGTCAGATGAAGTGCAAAGCCGACCCTGAGAATCCTTATCGGGATATGGTCATCATTTTCCATTATCAAGACCCCACTCATTTCTATTATGTTCATTTTTCCGCCAGCAGCGACGATAAGCACAACATCATCGGACTGGTGGATGGGAAAGATCGAATCAAGATCAATAGGGAATCCGCAGGAAAAACCGTCCCACGGCTTTTGGACGGCGAGTACCATGATTTCCGAGTAAGCTATGATGCCAAATCCGGAAAAATTCTCGTCTTCATGGACGATATGACCTCACCCCTTATGACCGCAGTGGACAAGACATTCACTCATGGACTTGTTGGCATCGGTTCTTTTGACGATACCGGATTTTTCGATAACATCAAAATCTGGGGAAAAAAGATACAATAGTCAATATAGAAGGAGGGGACAATGAGCGAGAAATCCATTAATCGCCGCGATTTTATCAAAAAGTGTGCGGCTTCGACCGCAGCTCTCGGAGTTTTTTCTTATCGTGATCTCTTTGCCGAAGAGGAAAAAAGAAAATACGACGCAAAGGGCGTGCCGACCCGAGTTTTGGGAAAAACAGGCGTATCTGTCCCGCTTATTGTTATCGGCGGGGGGAGCCGATTTTGTACTGTCAAGGACCCTGAGGAGAGTGCAGCAATTCTGAATTATGCCGTCGATCACGGATTCTACTACTTGGATACAGCCCACGATTATGGGTATGAGGGTGTCATCAGTGAAGAGCGCTATGGGTTGGTTTTAAAGGACCGAAGGGATGAAATCTTTCTCGCAACAAAAGTCCAAAAGCGGACCTACGATGATGCGATGAAGGACATAGAAGAGAGCCTTAGGCGGTTGCAGACCGACCGGCTGGATCTGCTGCAGATCCACAATATTCAAATGTTGGACGACGTCGAAAAGATCGGGGCCAAAGACAGTGTCCTTAAAGCGCTCCACAAAATGAAGGATGAAAAAGTAACCCGGTTCATCGGGTATTCCGGACATCTCTCTTCAGAATCGATGGCAGCGATGGCAGAGCGTTATGACTTTGACACCATGCTTATTGCATTGAACCATTATGAGGAACGCAAAGGGGATTTTGAAAAACAGGCTATTCCCGCGGCCGCTGAAAGAGACATGGGCGTTCTTGCCATGAAAGTCATCCGGCCTCGAGAGACAGTCAAGGGGGTCAAACCCGAGGATCTGATTCGGTATGCCTTGAGTCTGCCTCATGTTCATGCGGCCGTCATCGGGACGGATAGCCTCGATGTTCTGAAAAAAAACATCGAATTGGCGAGGAATTTTAAGCCGCTGTCCAAGGGAGCCATGAGACATATGCACTCGGTCCTATCACCCTTTTTCGCAGGAAGAAATCTGCCCTGGATGTCTCCGGAGTATTCGGATGGAATAATGGCCTAGCATGGATTTTGTATCAGAATGCCATCAAAGGTTTTAGATCCAAGACTGGATTATCGGGGCAAACGGTATCGGCTCTGTGAGTTGGTCTATTTGTTTTTTTTGTCTGCGAGGAAGTCGTCAACATTATCTTTGTGCTCGTACACCCATCTGTAATAGCTTTTCCGTTCGAGTTGGCCTGCTGCTTCCTCGTCGACGATAATTTTTGCTTGGACGTGAAGCTGAAGAATGGAGGCAGGGATAGTCGCTGTGATCGGGCCTTCGATACTTTGCCGGATTGCATGGCTCTTTTCCTGCCCGGATGCAAGAAGGAGTATCATCCTGGATTCCATGATCGTTCCGATTCCCATAGTCAGACAGTATCGAGGAATCTGCTTTTTATCGAGAAAAAAAGGAGTGTTGGCTGCGATCGTCTCCTGCGTGAGTGTTTTGACTCTTGTCCTGGATGAGAGAGATGAGCTGGGTTCGTTAAAGCCGATGTGTCCATTCCTGCCTATGCCCAGGATCTGGATGTCGATCCCTCCTGTCATCCGGATTTTTTCTTCGTATTCGTAACAATGTGCCTCTATGTCGTCAGGAAGGCCGTCAAGGCAGAAGATGTTTTCGTTCTTGACGTTGACGTGTTGAAAGAAGTTTTGCTGCATATAGAAAGCGAAACTCTGGGGGTGTTCATCCGGGATCCCCAAGTATTCATCCAAGCTGAAGGCGGAAATCTCGGAAAAATCCATTTCTCGCTCACGATACAGCCGGATTAGACCCTCGTAAACGCCAAGAGGTGTTTTCCCCGTGGCCAGGCCAAGCACAAGGTCTTTTTTCTTTTGCCATGATTGATGGATCAGCTTGACTGCTTCCCCACACATCCTGTGATAGTCTTTTTTGATGATGATTTCCATTTTACAATCCTGAAATTTCTTGTTTAAAACGACTAATAACCTCTTCGGCCCTCTTCTCGCTCCTTGCTTCAACTAAGATCCTTATAATGGGCTCCGTGTTAGAGGGCCTGATGTGAACCCAATACTCGTTGAAGTCTATTTTGAGGCCATCGAGTGTTGAAAGACCGTGTATCTCTGCATATTTTTTCTTTAATTTTCTGATTATCCGGTTGGCTTCCTCTGGAGACCCGGGGATTTTGTCCTTGAGCATAAAATAGTAAGGAATTGTCTCCCGGAGTTGAGATATGGTTTTTCCTGTGGCTGCCATATGTTCCAGCGTGAGTCCCATGGCGGTAAAGCTGTCTCTACACGTATGAACAGGCGGGAAGATCACGCCGCCGTTTCCCTCCCCACCGATCGTGGCTTTTGTGTGGAGAATCTCATCTACGACATTGATCTCTCCGATTTTTGTTCTGAAAAGAGGAACTTTGTATTCTCTCGTCATATCCTCTATAGCCCTCGATGTGGACAGGTTTATGACTACGGTTCCCGGATTTTTGCTGAGAACATACTTTACGGATAAAGCTAAGGTCAATTCTTCCCCTAAAGGATTACCCTCCTCATCCACAATCGCCAACCTGTCTGCGTCTGCATCTTGGACGAATCCGACGTCCGCACCGCTCTCTTCGACAGCCCGACACAATGCATCGAGATTTTCCGGTACCGGCTCAGAGTGATGAGCGAAAGCTCCATCCGGAATGGGATTCAGAAGAATCGTCTCACATCCGAGTTCTTCCAGGAATCGGGGTGCGAGAACAGCGCCTGCTCCGTTGCAGCAGTCTATCACCACCTTGAATTTTTTTCTGCGGATCTCCTCGACGTCGAGGGCCTTCAACAATTTTTGGAGATGGGGGTCCGTGGGATTTTTTTCGAAAAGGATATCTTTGTGTTTGTCCGCAGGAACCAGAGTGAATTCTCCCTGGTGGTAGATGTCCAAAAATTCTTGTGTTTGGGATGGATTCAAATACAGTCCCTCTCCGCTGATGAACTTAAGTCCGTTCCAATCCTTAGGATTGTGACTGGCTGTGACAGCGATCCCGCCGATGGCACTGTTTTCTTTGGCTAATACCAGAAAAGAGGGAATGGGGCAAATACCGACATCGATAGGCTGGCAACCGACCGAAAGAAGCCCCGAAAATACAGCATTTTTGATCATGATTCCTGAAGCACGAGCATCCCTGCCGACGAGGATTTTTCCCCGGCCTTGATAAGACCCGAATGCCTGGGCAAAGCGAGCAACAAGCTGTGGAGTCAAGCTATCGCCGACTACTCCCCGCACGCCAGAAATGCTAATTTTAAGCGTGAACCTTTTGTTCATATTACACCAGTTGAGAGACAAAGTTCGCCGCTTTGTCCAATCTCTCTTGTGCCTTTTCCCTGGATTTACTCTCTGAAATGATTCTTATCATGGGTTCTGTGGCAGAGGCCCGGATATGGATCCAGCCGTCCTTCCACTCGATTTTTATCCCATCTATGGTGGATATCTCCTGGGATGCATAGAGTTTTTTGATTTCGTTGACGATCGAATGGGCTTTGACAGGCGGGCAGTATATCTTATCTTTGATAATGTGGTACTTGGGAAGTTCTTTGACCATTGCTGAGATTTTCTTGGAATTCACAGCCATAATCTCCAATATCATTCCCATCGCCAGAAACCCATCAAAAGCAGGCTGGAATTCTTTGATGGAGACACTTCCGCTCCCTTCTCCCGCCATCACTCCATCCTCTTCGATCATCGTTTGAATGCCGTCGGATTGTCCGACCTTTGCTTTAATAACGTGGCAGCCAAAGCATTGAGAGACGTCTTCGATCATTCGGGATGTCGAATAATTGGTGATGACCGCACCGGGCTTCTTTCGCAAATAATAGCCTGCGATCAGTGGAAGAGTATATTCTTCAGACAGCGTTTCACCGTCTTCGGCAACGATAGAGATGCGGCTGACATCGCTGTTGAGTAAAAATCCCACGTCGGCCTTCATGATCTTGGTTATGGAGGCCACCTCTGAAGCATTTCGCGGACGAGGCTCAGGGTCATGGGGGAAATATCCAGTCTGTTCGTTGTTGACAGGGATCAGCTCACAGCCCAGGTGTTTACAGAAGGCGTCGACGATTCCTGCGCCTCCACCATTGCAGGCATCGATAACAACTTTAAAGGTCGCTTTTTTGATCGCTCCACTATCAAGGAAATTTGTGAGTTTATCAAAGTAAATGTCGAGATAATTTGCGTGTGGAGTCAATGCTCCCAGTTTATCTGTGGACACCTTCTTGAATTTCTCAAGGTGATAGATGTCAAGCATTTCTTCTCCCTGATAGGAATTCAGGTATGTCCCTTCCTGATTGATAAAGGTTAGAGCATTCCAATCGGCATCATTATGCCCGGCAGAGATGGAAATGGCGCCCTTGGCTTTGAGACTTTTGACCATATACTGTAAGATCGGAGCAGGGCAGATTCCCAAATCCACCACATCGCATCCCACAGCGAGCAGTGCGGCTGTCGTTGCCGAATGAAGCATGGGTCCAGAAATTCTGGTGTCTCTCCCGAGAAGGACTCTTTTTGAATTTAGATAGGTGCCGAATGCGCTGGCGAAATCCATGATCAGTTCGGGTGTAAGAGTGTCTCCTACGATCCCTCTGACGCCCGATATGCCGATTTTTAGGAGTTTCATCGTCTTGATGGTTGTGCTGGTTTCATTATATATAAAAAAATCATGTGATGAAAATAATAGTTTCGGTTCGGAAGCTTCCTTATTTCCGTGATAAGCACATTAGACGGAAAAAAGAGCGAGTCACTGTTCTTATGAGTCGGATGCTGCGGCCTCCATCAGCAGAAAAAAAGCCTGGCCTTCTGTAGCAGTTCCCGCAGATTCAAAGTTGGGCGCTCCGCACACATCTTGGACAAGGCCGTATTCATCCACTTTCTGGTGAGCTGCTCTGCGC
>JBATYS010000210.1:0-1651 GCA_049674205.1 Candidatus Aminicenantaceae bacterium | reverse complement strand
GTGAAATAAGAGAGCACGCCCGGAGGGATTTGAACCCCCGACCTTTGGATTCGAAGTCCACCGCTCCAGTTTGCTATTTCTTTCTTTTTCAATGAATTAGCTTCGACTGATTTTCTTGCGTCACAGTTGCGTCACAAACCTTGTCTCCAGCACTGCGGCCCAAAAGCTCCACGGCTGCCCTTTTTCTGTCATCGTCTGAATGAATGTATCTTTGGGTGATTGTGATTGAACTGTGTCCCAGAAGCATCTGAACCGTAGCAATGTCAGCTCCATATTCGATTAAACGAGACGCGAAGGTGTGCCTTAGATCGTGGAACCTCATCCCCTCGATTTTTGCTCTCCTGCACGCCGCTTTGAATCCTTTTTTCATGTCAACGTACGCCTTTCCTGTTTCAGGATTGAAAAATACGAGGGAGCTCTGACCGCGTACTATCTTCAGTGTGGTTAGCTCATTGAACAGAGCATCATTCACTGGTATGAACCGCACTTTCCCGCTCTTTGTTTTGTATGTCGTCAAATAATTCGGACACACGCCCTGATTTTCTAAGCGACGGTTTTGCTCTCTCATTGTAATTTTAATTTAAGCTTTTTATCAAGCTTTGGAGTGATAGGCTTTGATATAGCTTCCTCCTTAGCCGTATAGTTTCGGCTTTAGTGTTTTTCCTCTGCTTGAGGATCTTCCTGTCCAGGCCTAAATATCTATCATTTGGGGTTACGTTGTCTATGGCTTCGTGGTAGCGATGGTTGTTGTAATGATCCACCCACTCTGTGATCCGGGCTTCAAGCTCAGAGGGTGAATAATAATTATCCAGCAGGATGAGGTTTTTCATGGACCTGTGATAGCGTTCGATCTTTCCCTGGGTCATGGGGTGATAGGTCTTGGTGCGGATATGCCGGATATTATGATCTTCGAGGTAGTCTTTAAGCTCCGTCGAGATGAAGCAGGGCCCGTTATCTGAGAGCAGCCTAGGACGATGCAAGACATGGACATGTTTGACCCCGGTTTGGGCTATGGCCATGTCCAGGGTTTTCTTAACCTCAGCTGCTGTCATGTTCAGGCACAGACGCCAGGCGATGATGTAGCGAGAATAGTCATCCAGTACTGTCGAGAGATAATACCAACCCCAGTCAATAACCTTAAGATACGTAAAATCCGACTGCCACAACTCATTGACCCGGTGTGTGGGATGCTCGAACTTGTCTTTGGCTGAGATCACGGTAAAGACCGGGGAGGTGACCAGATCGTGAGCCTTGAGGATCCGGTAAACGCTTGATTCAGATATAAAATAGCCCTCCTTATCCGTGATATGGAAGGCGACCTCCCGACAGGACTTCTCCGGATAGTCCCTTGCCACCTCAACCACCCGAGTTTTCTCCCATTCTGGGATGGCATTCCAGAACTGGACCCGTCGTTGATGCCGGCAAGCCAGTCCGTCATAGCCAGTCCCCTGATAACGCTTATACCAGTCATAAAAGGTGGAGCGACTTACTCCTCTCTCCCGCAGCGTCTTTCTCACACTGAGTTTCGAGTCCTCGACCATGCGGATGATCTCCATTTTCTCTGACTGAGAGTATTTCATGTACCGGGTTATCCTTATTCCAAACCCTTCAAGGTTTTTTTTAACACCCGGTTATTGAGACTCAGCTCCGC
>JBATYS010000209.1:0-2928 GCA_049674205.1 Candidatus Aminicenantaceae bacterium | reverse complement strand
CATGAGGGACAATCGATCAATTTATTCGGTCAAATTTCCGATCCCCCTGTCCTCGATTTTACAGATAAGCAGAAGATTTTTTCCGGAGAAACATTAATCCTGACCAAACCATTTTCAAATGATCAATCACGAATATTCATGTGTTCCGCGTTTGATCCTCAAGACGAGAAAAAAGGCATGACTTTAGCTGAAATCGACCCCATGTATCTGTGGTTTATGGGTTATGAGAATCCGCTTCCTCCTGCTACGGCACTCTCTATCTTAGACTCTCAAGCAAGTGTGCTTTTTTCATCATTCGGAGAAGGTATAGAACTTCCCAAATCCGTGATGTTTCAGATGCAATCGAGCTCAGCTGGACAATTTGAGTGGGATTATAGAGAAGAACGGTATCTGGCAAGCTTTTGGTCGCTTTTTTTGATGAGCAAGTTTTTTTCGCCCGACTGGAGTGTAATAATATTTAAATCAAAGACTTCTATGCTAGCTCCTCTTGCAAATTTCAAAAATACATTTCCCTGGATAATTTTAATCACTCTTTGGGTTGTGTTGTTTCTCAGTGTTAATCAGATAAGAAAGAGCATGATCCCCCTTGAGAAACTCAAAGAGGGAACTCAGCGAATTGCACAGAGAGATTTTGACAGTCATATTGAGGTGCGTAGCCAGGATGAATTTGCAGACCTAGCGAATTCTTTCAATACCATGGCCAGCCATCTAGGGAGACAGTTTAAAACACTGACTGCGATGGTCGATATCGACCGGGCCATTCTCGCTGCACTGGAGACCAAAAAAATCGTCGAAGTCATCAACACACATATGCGTCAAGTATTCCCCTGCGATGCTGTTAGTATTTCGTTGTTGGACCCGAACAGCGAACAGTCTGTTCAGACATATGTCCATAGTGGAAATCCTCATCAGGAGGAACACACAGAATCAATAAAAATCGAGTGTGAGGAGATTCGAACACTCCATAATAATCCCGATCATCTATTCATTCCAGAGGAAAAAAGTATTCCTAATTATTTGGCTCCATTGATGGCGAAGAATATCAGGTCTTTTTTAATTCTTCCGCTGTTCATCAAAAATTCGCTCTCAGGAATCATCACGCTTGGCTATGCTCATTCTCCCGATCTGTTAGAGGAAGATATCTCTCAGGCCCGGCAATTGGCTGATCAGGTTGCCGTGGCTTTGTCCAACGTGCGGCTGATCGAGGAGTTGAATCAATTCAATTTGGGTTCACTCACAGCTTTCGCAAGAGCTATCGATGCGAAATCTTCATGGACTGCCGGTCACTCTGAGAGGGTCACAATAATCGCACTCAAGATAGGTAAAACCCTTGGGCTTTCTCCTGAAGATTTGGATATCTTGCACAGGGGAGGGCTTCTTCATGACATCGGCAAAATTGGAGTTGCTTATGACGTTTTGGATAAACCCGGAAAACTAAATCCTGAGGAGAGAAAAGACATACAAAAGCATGTCATCCTTGGAGCACGTATCTTGGAGCCTATTCCTGCTTACTCGGAAATTTTGCCCATAGTCAAACAACATCATGAAAATTTTGACGGGACTGGATACACGGAAGGACTTGCCGGAAACGATATTTGCCTGTATGCAAGAATTCTGGCCTTAGCTGACCGTTTTGAAGCCGTGACTTCAGACCGGCCCTACCGCAAGGCGTGGAGTCAAAATAAAGCGATAGAGTTCGTCAAAAAACAAGCGGGCAAAGAGTTCGATCCAGAGGTTGTCAAAGCCTTTCTGGAAGTCGTCACTTAAAAAAGATGAGAGAATGATCGATCAAGAAAAATTATCTGGTCGCATAAATTTTCAATCCACTTTCGAGGTCTTGCTATGAAAAATAATATGCTCTCTGCAACAATTACTATTTTATGTATTCTGTGTTTATGGCAGTGCAACGCTCAGAACACAGTTCCTGATGAATTGGCAGGAATCTGGAAGACCAAAATCCCGGATTATGAGGGCTCTTTTTTTGGGCTCCAGGAAGATACTATAACTTTTGGAACAGTTGAAGGAGATGTCCAGGTCTTTACTATCACAAAGATAAAAATAAATAGAGAGAATGGAGAGTGGATATCGTTCATTATTCACTACTTGGACAATAATTTCCAACCTTGCGAACTTCCCATCTATTTCCACCCGATCAATGATGGAATTATGCGATTTAAGAATAAAGAAGATGTCACCTGGTTCAGGGAGAAAACCTGAGTGATGGTATGCGATACACATAATTCATCACCGCCGGGGGTGAAAATTGGCCCTTAAATATCACCTCAAGAATGCCCCAAAAGGGGGATTGAAGGCCGAAACGAAGTAATGCATCATGGTATACGTAAAATGTTGCAAAAATGCGTAGTTTTTGACACAAAAAACACATAGGAGAGAGAGTATGAAAGCTTTAATCTGGATACTCGTTCTGGGAGCCATAGGGTACTTCGGTTATACTAAATTCGTCAAGCCCTTGACCGTAGAAGAAAAAGAAGTTCAAATGATCGAAGATAAGTATGACGCCGGCGTCGAAGAATTCCTGCAAGCCGTCCGAAAAGCAGGAGGACTGGGGATGGACACAATATCGGATGCAGACGATGCTATCAGAAAAATCAGAGGAACAAAAGAAGCCCTGCTCAATCTGAAGCGACGTCTGAAAGATGCCGCTGCGATAGAAAAGGCCAACGCGCTAGAAGCTAAGATGAGGCAGTTCTACGGAAAGAACGATTTGATTTGGTTTTAGCGTAAAAATATAGCCTGGATTATTCACGAGTCAAGGCCAACCCGCCCCACCCTAACATTAAGGTTGAGGCAGTGGCCCACGAAGCTGTAGTGAACTACTGCGAGCCGACCCAACCGAACCCGGGTTACAACGAAGGCTTTGTAGTGAGATTGGCTCGCCCGAAGGGTAAAAGATGCTAACAATACGAT
>JBATYS010000208.1:0-10491 GCA_049674205.1 Candidatus Aminicenantaceae bacterium | reverse complement strand
CGGCTGCGGACGTTCCCGTTTTTCGTCCGGCTCTGCCAGCCCTTTGCCAGGTGCTCGATATGCTTCCCGGGTAGCCGGCGAGGACAGAGATGTCCAGGCTCCCGATGTCGATCCCGAGCTCTAGCGCATTGGTTGAGACTACGCCCCTTATCTTTCCCTCTCTCAACCCCTTCTCGATCTCGCGCCGGCGCAGTGGAAGATATCCTCCTCTGTAGCCACGGATAAGTCCTTTCTGCTGGATGTTCTTTTCAAAATCTCCTTTGAGATAGGTGACGAGCACTTCTGTCACGAGACGGCTTTGTGCAAAAACAATGGTCTGCAGATCGTTTTTTAAAAATATCCCGGCCACCCGCCGTGATTCATTGACATAAGAGCGTCGAATTCCCAGGTCTCTGTTGACCACGGGGGGATTGTAGAAGATAAAAAATTTCTCACCTTTGGGGGCGCCATCATCTTCGACCAGTTCGACGGGAGCCTCTATCATTTTTTCAGCTATTTCTTGAGGATTGGCGATAGTGGCCGTGCACATGATGAACTGTGGTGAGGACCCGTAGAAACTGGCAATTCTTTGGAGTCTTCTCAGGATGTTTGCTAAATGACTCCCAAATATCCCGCGATAGTTGTGGAGCTCATCGATCACAACATATCTCAGATTTTCGAACAGCTTGATCCATTTGGTGTGGTGAGGGAGGATCCCTGTGTGGAGCATATCGGGATTGGTGAGGATGATGTGCCCCCGGGCTCGAATGGCCTTCCTTGCATCTTGTGGCGTGTCCCCATCATAGGTGAATAGTCTGACCTCCTGTGGCAATAGCTTTGAGGTTTCATCCAGCTCCGCCCGTTGATCTTGAGAGAGAGCTTTTGTGGGAAAAAGGTAGATCGCCCGGGTCGATGGATTTTTAAGGATGGCATCGAGAGTGGGGAGGTTGTAACACAGGGTTTTCCCCGATGCGGTGGGAGTGACAACCACTGCATTTTTCCCCTGTTGAACGAGCGTCCAGGTGTGGTGTTGGTGAGAGTAGAGTCGTGCGAAGCCCTTCTCCTTGAGCGCTTTCACAAGAGCAGGATGGATCTCGGATGGATATTCCTCGTATTTTCCCTCTTTGGCAGAAAAATGTTTGATCGCACAGATGGACTCTGTTTTGACGCCGATGTCTTTCAACAATTCTAAAGATTTTTCTAAGTTCTTTTCTCTAGACATCCTTCTCATCCTCGTTCTTTTTTTCCAAGTGTATATTAAAGTTTTAAAGGGAAGGGGTCAAAGGAATTTTAATTGTCTCGTGTGAGAGTGTGCTAGAATAGTTGGTCATGTTGAAAGAGATACAAGTTAGGAAAGCCGCGCAGCACAACCTCAAAAAGATCGATGTCAACCTGCCCCGCGACTCCTTGATCGTTATAACCGGACCCAGCGGTTCGGGGAAATCCTCCTTGGCGTTCGACACGCTTTTTGCTGAGGGACAGAGGCGATATATTGAGTGTCTTTCGGCCTATGCCCGCCAGTACATCGAACAGATGGAGAAGCCCGAGGTAGAGTCCATCCAAGGGCTCTCGCCCTCCATTTCTATCGACCAAAGGACCATCTCTTCCAACCCGAGGTCCACTGTAGGCACAGTGACAGAAGCTTATGACTATTTAAGACTTCTTTTTGCCAAGGTGGGAGTCCCCCACTGCTACCGCTGCGGCCGGAAGGTGCAGCCACAGACACGAGAACAAATTCTGAGCAGGATCGGGAGTGTGAACGCGGGGGAAAAAGTCAAAATATTTGCATCGGTTGTCAAAGGGCGGAGGGGAGAATATCATCGCCTTTTCGAGAGACTCAGGAAGAAGGGATTTCTGCGTGTCCGGGTGGATGGTCAACTCAGCGAACTCGATGATGATATCGTGCTCGCGAGAACAAAAAAGCATGATGTTGAGGTATTGATCGATGAGATCCGATTGGGCGAGGATTCCCTTGAAAGACTCGAGGAGTCCGTGGACATAGCCCTCGATATGGGCAAAGGAGATCTTTTGACCCTTGGAGAGGGAGGGAAAGACGTGTACTATTCTCTAAGCCTTCTCTGCCCCTTCTGTGAGATCAGCCTGCCAGAGTTAGAACCCCGATCTTTTTCATTCAACAGTCCCTATGGAGCCTGTCCGAGATGTCATGGGCTTGGCTTTTTACACCAAACGGATGAATGGGGAGATGTCGAGCTATCTGAGGAGATCTGTCCCAAGTGTGAGGGCAGTCGCCTGAGAGAAGAAACACTCTCGGTCAAACTCAACGCTCAAAATATTTTTGAACTGAGTTCCCTGCCGGTGAACCGTTTGAATGGCGTTCTCAACTCGCTCTCTTTTTCTGGGGCTCAGGAAAAAATCGCGGCCGGGATCACAAAGGAAATAGTGTCAAGGCTGCATGTGATGGAGGAGTTGGGGATGCCCTACCTTCAACTCACCAGAACCACAGCCTCCCTCTCGGGAGGAGAAGCACGCCGCGTGCGTCTTGCGGCACAGATCGGCAGTCCATTGAGGGGTGTTCTCTACGTTTTGGATGAGCCGACGATCGGGCTTCATCAGCGGGATAACAGTCGGCTGATTTCTCTTTTGATAGACATCAAAGAAAACGGTAACACAGTGATCGTCGTTGAACATGATGAGCAAACCATTCGTGCCGCTGATTTCATCCTCGATCTCGGGCCCGGTGCGGGCGAACGAGGAGGAGAAAAAGTGGCTGAAGGGACGCTCTCTCAAATTCTTTCATCCGGGCGATCATTGACCGCTCAATACCTCAGGGGAGAGAAACAGATATTGATCCCGGAGCACAGGCGGGAGCCTAAAGGCTGGCTTACGATCTTTGGCGCAACGGAACACAATTTGAAGGATATCGATGTGCGTATTCCTTTAGGGGTCATGACAATTTTTACTGGTGTTTCCGGTTCGGGGAAGAGCACATTGCTTTATGATATCCTCTATAAACACCTGTGCAATGTCTTCTACAATGCCAAAAAGAAGGAAGGGGCTTTTAATTCCATAGAGGGCATCGAACAGATCAATAAGGTCATCTCAGTGGACCAAAAACCGATCGGTAGAACACCTCGTTCGAACCCGGCCACATACACAGGATTGTTCACTCCCTTGCGACAGCTTTTTGCGATGACCCAAGAGTCTCGGGTGAGAGGATATTCTGCCAGTCGTTTCAGCTTTAACGTTCCAGGAGGGCGCTGTGAGGAGTGTCATGGAGCGGGGGCCAAGAAGATCGAGATGCATTTCCTGCCCGATGTGTTTGTCACATGCGATCGCTGCGGGGGAACGCGTTATAACAAAGAGACACTTGCTGTTCACTACCGAAGCAAGAACATCGCCGATTACTTGGACATGACTGTGGACTTGGCCTTCGAATACCTCAAAGCGCACCCAGGATTGAAGAGAAAGCTCGGATTGCTGAAAAGAGTGGGGTTGGGGTATATCCGGCTGGGTCAGCCCGCACCTACATTGTCAGGAGGAGAAGCCCAAAGGATCAAACTGACCAAGGAGCTTGGCCGCAAGGATACCGGGAAATCATTGTATTTACTGGATGAACCCACCACCGGACTTCATTTTGATGATGTCCGCAAGCTCTTGGATGTTCTCAATGAATTGGTGAACTTGGGGAATTCAGTGGTTGTTATCGAACATAACCTTGAAGTTGTCAAGTATTCCGACTATATTATTGACTTGGGACCCGGTGGAGGAGAAAAAGGGGGTCAGGTCGTGGTTCAAGGAACACCGGAGCAGATCGCAGGAGAAAGGCGTTCTCACACAGGTAAATTTTTGAAAAAAGTGCTTAGCGGAGAGGGTTTAGGACATCATGCGTAAGTGTGCGTGGAGTAGTGCTTGTCTTGCCGGGAGGTCGAATGGCCTTTGATGATGTCCTAGGAAACAGCCAGACGAAAAAGATCCTGAAGAAATCTCTTCAGAGGAATAGAATCCCAAATTCTCTGCTTTTCTTTGGCCCGGAGGGTGTGGGTAAAAGAGATATCGCCATAGTTCTGGCCAAAGCCATGAACTGTCTAACAAACAAAGATGATGCTTGCGAAGTTTGTGCGTCCTGCAGGGCGATCGAAAACGGAAATTTTCCGGATGTTATGGTCATCTCTCCCGAAAAGAATGTCCTAAAAATAGAACAGATGCGAGCGATGAAACAAACGGCATATCTCAGGCCAATGGTCGGACGCAAAAGGGTTTTTGTCATCGATCAGGCTGAAAAAATGAATGAGGAGTCTGCGAATTCTGTGCTCAAGATTCTGGAAGAACCGCCAGCCTTCACGCACATTATTCTTATCACGCACAATCCCTACATTATTCTTCCCACTATAAAGTCCCGCTGCCAGGACCTCAGTTTTTCGCAAATTTCCAAACAAGACATCGAAAAAGTGTTGGTGGAGAGAGGGCAAGATGAGGAGAAGGCTCGGATCATCTCTCTCCTTGTGAGAGGAAACCTGAAGCAAGCCATGAATCTGGATTGGGATGAAGTCCAGCCCCTCCGGGAAAAGGCCTGGAAGCTTTTCAATGTTGTGTTGAGGGGTAAGGGAGTTTCTTCCTTTGTCAAAGATTATGCCTTCAGGCGAAGGGAAAGCATCGAAGCCGAGTTTGTTCAGGTGTTAGAGATCTTGTCATCCTTCTGCCGGGACTTGCTCTTGATCAAATCCAGCGAGAAAAAAAATCTCCTAATGAATCCGGATTATGAGAATGGTCTCCGGGATGTGGAGGCTCGTATTAGCCTTGGACAAGCGTTGGAATTTTTGGTAAAGATAGACTCTGCGCTATATGCGCTCGAGAGGAACGTGAATGTGAATTTGCTTGTCAGTTCTACACTGGCGAACATGATGGAAAGGTCCCATGTCTAATGTAATTTGTGTTCTTTCAAAACGATCTGGAAAGGTATTTCGCGCGTTAATGGATGAGGTAGAGCTCAAGAGAGGAGACATGTGTATTGTGGAGTCTGATCTTGGGGGAGACTTGGCAGAGGTCGTGGATATGGAGAGCAAGATCTGCCATGCTTCCAAAGCCACAAAGGACGCTGTTAAAGTGATCCGGAAGGCGACGGAAGATGACGAACGAAAGTTTGACTGGCTGCTCAAAAAAGAAGGGAAAGCGTTCCGTTTTTGTCTCAGAAAGATCAAAGATCGGAAGCTGTCCATGAAGCTGGTGGCTGTCCGGTACTTTTTCGATGAGAAGAAGGGGATCTTCTACTACACAGCGGATGGACGGATCGATTTCCGGCAGCTGGTGAAAGATCTGGCCAAAGAGTTTAAGATGCGTATCGAGATGCGGCAGATCGGAGTGAGAGACGAAGCCAAGATGATCGGAGGTTTGGGCGTGTGTGGAAGGGAGTTGTGTTGTGAGACTTTTATGAAAAGCTTCGAGCCAGTTACGATACAAAAAGCGAAAAAACAGCAGATAGCCATTAATCCGACCAAAATCTCAGGCTTGTGTGGGAGGTTGATGTGCTGTCTCGCTTTCGAGGATGAGAGCAGAGGCCGGATGTACGCTGAGGAAGAAAAAGTTGAAGAATAAATTTACCGCTATCGAATCGGGACGTGAGGGGGATTTTATTTGGTGACCGGGAACTGAACTTTGCTCGAGACGGCAATAAGAGTTCCTTCGGTTGAGAAGGCTTTGACCTGCCAGGAGTATTTTTCTCCGGTAACCATCCGCTCTTTGACCTCTGGCGGCAGTGCGATGTAGCTGTTCGATGTCGTAGCGCTCCACAACAATTCATGATTGTAGATCTCGATCTTGTATTCGACATCTTCTCCAAGACTCTCCCATCTGAACTGGGAGGGGATGGCGTCTACAGCGATCACAGGAGATATGAGCTTGATGGAGCCGCCTCTCACAAGGTCGTCATTGATATAAAATTGAGGAGATGTTGTCTTGAGATTCGGGATCACTCCCAAAGCAACGACAAGCAAAACAGCGGCTGTGGCGGTAGCCAAGACCCACTGTTTGGGGGTGAAGAACGCCCAGATCTGTTCGAGCATGGGCATGCGTTCGACCTCTCTTTCTGTTTCCAGGTCTTGGAATATCGTGTGACCTTTGTATTTGATGGCGGTTAAAATTTCGTCCCGCTCCGCCATTTTTTCGAAGCAAACGCGACAGCTGAAATAATGTGCCTCAAATTCCTGTTTTTTCTCTTCGCTAAGCTTATTCAGTAAATAATCATCTATCAGGTCTTCGTGTTTGCATTTTCTCATTAGCCCTTGTCTCCTTTGAATTTCATAAATTTAGTCGAATAATGTCAAAAAAGTTGGAAAATGATTCATTTTTTTATCATCTTCCTTAGGAGTTTTTGAGCGTAATTGACTCTTTCACTGACCCGACGGGGAGAAATGCCTAATTTTTGGGCCACCTCATCCCTTGAAAGCTCCTTATAATAATAGAGATACAATATCTTTTTATACTTGGGTTTTAGCTTTTCTATGGCGTTTGCCGTTGATTCTGCCCTTTCCTTGTTTTCGATGTTTTCATGGGGTGAAAGGTAGGGATTGGGCTCCGGAGCGTATTTCAGGACTTTGCTCTTCTGCCTGATAAAATCGATGATTCTGCGGCTTGTGATGGTAAAAATAAATGTGCCGATCGAGGAATCACCCCTAAATTCCCCTTTGTTCAGCTTTTCTAGCACGTTGACCATGATCTCATTCACAACATCTTCCCAGTCTGGAGTGTGGGAGCCGAGAGATTTCTTCACCCGGAAACTTACGATAGGCCTGTATTTGGCGATAATCTCTTCCAGGTCGAATTGGGGTCTTTTTTCTTTCACGGCACCAATTATATCGGCAGATGTGTTTATTGACAAGTTCTCCTCATACTGATAGATTTTTGTCTTATGGAAAAAATCATGACAGAATTGGAGTTCCTAGGCAATCACCCCTAGCGATGGATTAGGAGGTGATTTTTCCCCCTCTTGAGATGATTCCCAGTTCTCTTGATATGAGGAAAAGTTCTGATGTCATCTTGTTGCCAGGGGGGATTTCAATTTTTTAAAATTCCCATCGACTAAAAATGTGATTTAAACACGGAGGATTTGCCTTGAAGGAACAAATGGAAACGAAGGGATCAAAAATTCTCATGGTCAAAGACGAGAAGGAATTCTACTCTTTGATCGAAGAGAGAATGGAAGAACAGGGGTTCGAGGTTTTCGAAACATTTCCACCTCTATCAAGAGAAGGCGACTATATCAGATTCTTTTAATCCCTAAAAACTCAAATCACTAGTCACGCGTTCACGATTTTTTTGTGCCTCTCCATCATACAATCGGGGCACTGAGTGATGCGGCGGATGTTATTCCTTGTCCGAAATTTTATTGAGATAACTTTGCGGGTCGACAAGGATCTCTCTCGGCTTGCTCCCCTCGGAAGGCCCGACAATTCCCTCATGCTCCATCTGATCGATGATCCGTGCAGCCCTGGCATAACCCAGCTTGAGTTTTCTCTGGAGGTAAGAGGCGGACGCCTGTCCAGTAAGAAGCACAAGCTCCACGGCCCTGTCATAGAGTGAATCTTTCTCCCCGAACTCTTGTTCCACTTGGCCGGAAGGCCTTTTTAATACCTTGACAATGCGTTCGTCGTAAGTGGGCTCGCCTTGTTCCTTGACGAATTTTGTGAGGCTTATAACCTCTGGGAGGGAAATGAAGGAACAATGGAGCCGGATAACTCGGGGATAATTCGGAGGCATGAAGAGCATGTCTCCCTGTCCCAGGAGTTTATCTGCCCCTGGCCCGTCGATGATGATGCGTGAATCCACTTTTGCAGGAACACGGAAGGCGATCCTGCAGGGGAAGTTATTCTTGATGGTTCCGGTGATCACATCTATGGAGGGTCGTTGTGTCGCCATCACGAGATGGATCCCCACAGCGCGCGCAAGCTGCGCCAGACGAGCGATACATTTCTCGACCTCCTCTGCGCCGACCATCATCAATTCGGCTAATTCGTCGATGATGATGACGATGTAGGGCAGGGGTTTGAGGCTTTCCCTTTCTTCAGGTGTTAACTTTCCTTTTTGCTCCTGGAGGATCCGTTTCATCTTCTGATTGTACTGTTCGATATTCCTGACTTTTTGGGAGCCGAGAGTGTGGTAGCGCTCCTCCATTTTAATGACAGCATCGATCAAGATCGAACCGGCCTTTTTTGGATCTTTGACGACAGGGCACAACAGGTGGGGTAATCCGTCATAGTGGGTGAATTCCAGTCTTTTGGGATCCACCAGGATGATCTTCACCTCATCAGGCGTGGCCTTGTAGAGAATACTTGCTATGATTGTGTTGAGGGCGACGCTTTTCCCTGAGCCCGTCGCTCCACCGATGAGCAGATGAGGCATGACCCCCAAGTCTGTGAGATAAGTTTCCCCATGGATTGTTTTCCCCAGAGCGATCGTGAGTTTGGACGGTGAGTTCCGGAATTGATCGGATTCGATAATATCCCTGATCTTTATGATCTCCCGTCTGTTGTTGGGAACTTCAATGCCCAGAGATGATTTGCCCGGAATTCTCTGGATCCTCACAGATTCAGCCGCCAGAGCCATGGAGAGCTCTTCTGAGCGGCTGGCCACCTGACTGACTTTGATACCTGGGTGAGGATAGTATTCGTAGGTGGTGACGATGGGGCCGGGGTGGTATTCTCTCACTTCGCCCTCCACCCGGAACTCCAGTAGTTTCTCCTCTATCGCCTGCTTTTTTTGAAACAATTCATTCTTGTCCAATTTTTCCGCTTCTTTTCCAGGCTCGAGGAGGTTGTATGGGGGGAAAAGATAAGCTCCTTTTTTTCCCAACTCTGGGAAGAGGAACTTCTCAGGTTTATTGGGCTTTTCCACTATAACCGGGATGGACTTCTTCTTGGCCTCTTTTCGCCATTTCTTTCGCCTCTCTTTTTTTAGGCCCACCTCCTCTTTTTCGGCGACATCTTCCTCTTTTGGAGTGGAGTATTTGGCATTGACGCGTTGGCGCATCTTTTTTCGTCTTTTTTCCTTCTGATAGTGTGTGATACCTATCCTCATTTCCTTGAAAAGAAATCGGAAGGATTGCCCGAAGAAGCCGAAGATCTTCCCAATAGAAAGATGGGTGGAAAAAACGAGAAACAGAAGAAACAGACCGAGGAGGATAAGAACAGATCCCGTATGATTGAAGTATTTGACCAACTCCGATGATACCAGTGTGCCCAGTAATCCTCCGGCAGAAATTTCTGTTCCTCTCCATTCCACGTGGGGAAAGAGCAAGAACAGGAGGCCGCACAGGATGAGCAGGAGGAAAAAAATCCCCATCGATTTAAAGAAGACGCGTCTCTCAGTCGGCGCGCGGAACATCTGTATCCCCAGGAATAGCAGAGCGAAGGGAAAGACAAAGGCTGAAAAACCCGCGAGCTGGAGAAGGACTTCGGCGACCGAAGCGCCAACTTTTCCGGCATAGTTTTGGATATTTTGGTTGGAGGTGGAGACGGTTGCCCAGGATGGGTCCTGCGAATGATAACTGAGCAGGCTGATCAAAAAAAAGGCGGCCAGAAAAATGGATAAAATCCCCAGTATCTCTGACGAGCTTACTCCTTTCTTTTTTTTGGGTTTATTAAGAGCTGCGCGGGATTTTTTACTTTTCTTCTTACTCATCGCGGAAATTATAGCACATTTGGAGTCCGAACTGAATGAAGAGTGATGCTGAAAATGTGTTCCTATTTATGTGACAAAAAAGACAAATGATAGGATAGTGATGAACTCTATCTGAAGAAAGGTAACATGATCAATGTTCTGGATATAAATTGCAAATATCATGTGTGTATGGTATAAAATTTGGTTCATACAATGTGCAATAAAATTAGATTTTTTCTTCTCCTTTGCCTGGTATCATGTCTAGCAGGTGTGAGTCTAGAGGCACACGTTGAGAGAAAAAGTATCCAAGGAAGGTCCGCGTACCCATTGTTGAATCAAAAGGGAGAATTGAGGCTTGTTTATAAAAATCCTGATAATGGACTTAGCTTTGCTGTTCGGAATGATACGAGCGGCGAATACTCAGATCATGCGGTCCTGAAGGATCACGACATATCTTCACCAGCGGTAAAAAAGAACAACCGGGGAGAAATTTGGGTTGTTTGGGAGAAGGAGTCGTTTGCAAAGAATGAGATTTATTGTGGGAAGCTCTTCAAGGATCAAGTCGTATGCATTGAACTTGTGAACAATTGGGAGGCCTTCCATCACTCTCCGGATTTTGACTTTGACAAGGGGCAAAACTTGTGGATCGCGTGGGTCAGCTATTCGGATTCTGAAACCTGCGTGTTGGCGAAAAACATGACGTCGAAGCAGACTTGGATTCTGAACTCGCCTGGCATCAAAGGAGCCTATGACTCAAAAATTGTTGTTGACGGTGCAAATAATATCTGGGTTTTCTGGGTGGGAGCTACAACCAGCCGAGATGAGATTTTCTACAGTATCTTTGGGGGAGTGGAATGGAGCCCCCCGCAAGAATTAAACAAAGATAACGCCGTTCCCCAT